>BMAH01000229.1 GCA_014132615.1 Gammaproteobacteria bacterium | reverse complement strand
TGTTTGAAGAGCATGTTAATTTTGTTTGCGCCCATCTTCCCAATTTAAAATACCAAGCGCAGGTGTTTAACCGTAGCCGAGTAGCTGACCAATTAAAACAGGATTTACACTCAGCATTAAATGATTTATTAAATGTAAATGATGAAGGAACACGCGTTGAGGTAATGAATGTTATTGAAGTTATCAATGAATTTCGTGGTTTTATATGTAGTGCACCAGCGCTAAAAAACTTTTGCAAGAATAATAACTTTAACTACGATAGCATCTTGCTTAGGCAAGATAGTTTACGCATTATTGCAGAACAATTGTTTTTAATAGCGAGTGACAATAGTAGCTTAAGTTACAGAGAAATTTTTATAGGTAAAATGGATGTCGAATTGATTAATATCCTCGATACTTTCGTTAACAAAGAATGTAAAATGCTAACGACCAAGCCCTCTAACTTATATAATTATTTTGTCAATTTACAAACCCAGTTTAATAAATTAGAAGATACGCAATTAGATTTAGTTAATTACCTACAACACTTACCCATACAAATCACCGATAAAATACCGGAAAAATTAAGTGATATTATTTCTCACGTGCAATACGCCTTTGCTGATAGGTTTTCTCAAGGCTTATCACAAATTTTAAGCGGCGATAATCTTAAAACGACAGAAGATGTAGAAGAAAAACTACTACGCTTACGCTCAAGCGCTTTTAATCGCTTAGCCGAAGAAGTAATAACCAATTCTAACGAATTAGATAACTTATTTAGAATTAATAAAACCACACCATCACTTGCTACTGCTAAAATAGCAGAAGATAAAAAACTTACCTCACAAACCCACTTATTTGGCACAGCATATAAAGACGCAAGCCCTCTACAAAAAATGGGCTTATTTAAACAAGATAAAACTAACGCCGAAGCCAAAACAACTTTAACCTGCCGCACAAAGAAAATTTCATTATTCAGAGACGGTCCAAATGAAGATATCAGAGATAATATCTTTATTATGGATGCTTGATAATAATATGAGTTGTTATTAGGTTATTAATATCAACCCATTGCTTATTATTTAAAGTGTAAAAGATTCTTTTAAATGACCTTCTTTTGCTTCTGTTTTAAGAAACTGCAAAATGATTTTTTCATGCTCTGGAAATTGATTAAGCAAATCTTCCTTAGCTAATTCAAAGTCCTTATATTCAAATGCAGGTGAAACGGTACATCCAATCAAGCTATAAGATCTTTTCTGAATATTTTCTGCAGCGAACCAATCACCAGCTTTAATAGCTATTTGAAATGAAGCATTTTCAATTTCTAATGGATTACCTAGGATA
>BMAH01000228.1 GCA_014132615.1 Gammaproteobacteria bacterium | reverse complement strand
TTATTCGTTATTTACGTTGGCGGCAAGACAGAAACATCACTCATTGAAGTGCACGATATTCATTTCGCATTGGGTGAGAAAATCGAAGATACTTACGATCAACTCAGAGCTCAATGGTGGGGAACGCCGCAAAGTTTGCATTTAGATGCCTGGGGAGTAGTAAAAAGTGTTGATGACTATAATCTCATTCTTAAGCCAGAAGCAGCTATTGCTGAGACTAAAAAAGTATTCTTTGTAAATTTAGGAGGCTATGACCCTAATGAATTTACCGAATTACATAAAAATATGTTTGTTGTTGCGGAAAATGAGAATAAAGCTAAGTTTAAAGCAAAAGGCAGCGTTTCTCATTGGCAAGTGCCTCATAAAGATAATATCTACGCGGTGGATAGTTGTGTGAATGTCACTACGTTGTTAGCAAAAAAAGGTTTATCAATCCACTTAGCGAAGACTGATACACCTACGCCATTTAGTTTCACTTGCAAATATGTGCCAATAGGTAAGTAATTCTGCCAGTTTAGCTAACAGAATTACTTTTTCTATTTAGTTATTTATTAAAGCAATAAGAGGGCGATTCATTTTCTGGGTCAGTAATTTCTATTTCTTTGTTAAGATCCAGAATGTCTTTTTCTTCTAATTCAGAGGAGGCAATATACTCTGGATAATTAATATTTATTCCTAACTCTTTGGCAAGGGATAATACAATATCAGAAGACTTTACTTCACCTTTTTCAGAATGAAAAAGTTCATAACCCTTAATGCCATCAACCAAATTAACCATATCACATTTCTTTTCACTTAATACTTTTAAAATAATTTTAGCTAGATCCGTATTATTATGTCTGATGCAATTCATAAGACCGTAGCGGACTTTCAAATGAACATCGCCTTCTTCAACAACAATTAATTCATTAATGATAAGCTTAGCCATTTTTTCATTGAATTGGCCATCTTGAGGATGATAGCCAGTTGCTAGGCTATAAAATAACTGATCTTTGTCATCCTTTGACAAGTGATAGAGTTCTGATCTAAAGCAATTATAAACTTCTTCATTTGAGAGTACCGTCGATATTAAAGAGCAACGTATTCCATCCTGATCCATAATGCGCTCTGATAAAAAGCAGCCAGTAAATCCAGTCACTGCAGTTGAGCTTAATGTAGCAAAAGCAGATTTCCTAAATGTTCCTTTAAAAAAAGAAAAGGATGAACTAGTTCCTTTTAGTGGGGGTGTGATTATACCATTATTGATAGGTAATTTGCTGGCACGCATAAGATTGGCATTTTTTGGCAGTGCGCGGTGAAGAGAATTTATTTTAGTTAGATGTGTTCTGCGGAGCATTTTTTGTCACCTCTTTAATAAAGTGCTATTTATGTTAAAGAGGTAGCAACCATTAGCAATAGAGTAGAAATACTGTAGTGAAGACGACTAATGCCTACACCATTTAGCTTTGCTTGCAAATGGTATCATGACAAGTAATTCAACAGTTTTTTATAAAATTAGAGCGACTCGCTTTCGCAAAATCGCTCATAAAGGCTTGAGGAGTCATTTAAATCTACGTTGTTGTTGGGGGAGATTAAATTCCATCTTGGCTAGCTGAGATCCAACAAATTCAGCACTGACAATACTTTTTTTATTAATCAAGGCAGAGTTTGCTTCATAAAAGCTAAGATTTACATTTACGGTCGTCGTTTGTTCAGCATGACGTCCATCCTCTAAATATTCCTTATCATACATAATCGTTTTATTTTGCTTTTGAGTTTGTAAAACAGTTGAATCTAAATCGTTTATTGTAAGTATAGGGATGACTTTACCTTTACTTATAGAGCCTTTTGGATAGGTAGAAAAAGTTTTATTCACATGTCTCAAATACATCACATAAGCTTTTGCTTCATCTAACGAAGTAAATATTTGAACGGTATTTTGACGGACCAGAGATTCCTCCAAATTTTCTTTTGTTATAGTCTTTGGTCTTACGCCAAAAATTCTTGCCGAATCGAATTCTTGAATAGGCGCGCTAACAACAAAATATCTTGTTTCCATCTTATTTTCCTTTTTCTTATAAAAATTTTTATATAGCAAGTGTATTTTGATAAAAATGTTATAA
>BMAH01000227.1 GCA_014132615.1 Gammaproteobacteria bacterium | reverse complement strand
ATTATAAATATTGTTAATTTAACCAAGAGCTTAAATAACCTTTATTAATAAGTGAAGGTTTTTTTGTCTTTACAAAAGCATCCAGATTCATTATATTTTTTTACCCGCAAAAAGGTGTAAAACGCCATGAGCTTCTTTGTTAACTTTTCATTATTTTTCCGCAACCGTAATTTTGCACTTTTATATTTAGGCCAATTTGTTTCCTTTTTTGGAACAATGGTTACGAGTGTTGCGTTACCTTATCAAATATACATGGAAACCCATTCTACTTTAATGGTGGGTTTACTAAGTTTAGTGCAATTAATCCCTTTGCTTTTTACTGCATTAATTGGGGGTGTTTTTGCAGATAAATATCACAGGCGCTTGTTGTTGCTTGTTTCAGAAGGTGTATTGGCGCTAGGTAGTCTTTTACTTGCCTTAAATGCAAACACGGAGACGCCGCATATCTATCTGATATTTATCTTAGCGAGCCTTATGTCTGCTTTTACGGGATTACACAGACCAGCATTAGATAGCATTGTTCAGCAAGTTGTCGATAAAAAAGATTTTGCTGCGGTAGGTTCACTCTCAACCTTAAAAGGGAGTATTTGCATGATAGGCGGCCCGGCAATAGGTGGTTTGCTGCTAGCAAATTATGGGGTAACAGTCACTTATTTAGTTGATGTCGCTACGTTTGCTATTTCGCTTATTGCATTGCTACTGATGTCACATATCCCAAGCCCAGCGCGAATCAAAGATGAATCGACGTGGGCTGCGTTAAGGCAAGGTTTTCGCTATGCTTTTTCACGTCAAGAATTGGTAGGAACCTATGTTATAGATTTCATGGCTATGATATTTGCTATGCCCATGGCCCTTTTCCCTGCCATAGCTTTATCGTTTGGCGGCGCTACTGCATTAGGTATGCTCTATGCCGCACCTGCAGTTGGCGCATTACTCATCTCACTTGCTAGCGGTTGGGTGCAAAATATTGATCGTCACGGTGTTGCTATTGCTGTCTCAGCAGCAGGGTGGGGTGTTGCTATTATTTTATTTGGCTTAGCCAAAGAGTTTTATGTTGCTTTGATTTGCTTAGCAATAGCGGGTGCTTTTGATGCAGTAAGCGGTATTTTCCGCAGTATTATGTGGAATGAAACCATTCCCAACCATTTACGCGGCCGTTTAGCTGGTCTTGAAATGATTAGTTACTTAAGCGGTCCTAAATTAGGTGATACAGAAGCAGGTTTAGTAGCCGCTGCCTTTGGTATTACCGCCTCAATCGTCTCTGGCGGCGTATTGTGCATAGCGAGTGTGGCATTAAGTTGCTTATTCCTACCAAAATTTTGGCAGTATCGTAAAGATCAACATGCTAAGATTGAGGGTGCAACGGAATGTTCATAGGGGAGAAGACATGATGTTTGATCAAGCCTTAGAGTGGATATTAACCAATTTCGTCTTAGTCATGCTTTTACTTGCTGTCTTATTTATTATTTTCCACAAGTCTATACGTCGTAATTTGCACGAATCAGAAATTATTTATCGCTGGGTAGCTTTTTTCTGTTTAGGCTTAACGGGAATATATGCCTTCGTCTTGCATGCTTTTTTCCCTAATCTCGCAGCCTCAAGCATTGGTTGGTCGACTAGTCCTTTTCAATATGAAGTCGCTATGGCAGATTTAGCCATAGGCTTATTAGGGATTTTAT
>BMAH01000226.1 GCA_014132615.1 Gammaproteobacteria bacterium | reverse complement strand
CAAGTAAGCGTATTAAATTATTTATAGGTAGTATTTTTACTCTTTTAAGTATTTTTTTATTTGCTTACTTTAAGTCAATTGCGGCCCCTAATACGTCCAGTGCTAATTTTCCAGGGCAAATTATTGCAGATAAAATTACTCAAGCTTGGCAAGATACGTATCACACACCTCTCACCTACGTAGCAGGATCACGCTGGGTAGGAGGCAATATTAGTTTTTACTCACCGCATCATCCACGTGTTTTTGTTAACTTTAAAGAAGAACAAGCACCCTGGATTGATTTACGTGATATGAAGAAAAAAGGCGCTGTATTTATTTGGGAAATTAGTGAAGGTGAATCTTTACCTGACCAGGTGAGAGCAAGATTTCCTGAATTAACGATGATTTACGTACAAGACTTTCCACGTTTAAGACAAGATGAAACTATTTCTCCCGTCAAACTTGGTATTGCTTTTTTACCACCACAAGCATTTAAGAAAATAAATGGGTAATGGCTTTAGCTGCTTGCTTTATTTCATCAACAGTAGTCATTTTACCAAATGAAAAGCGCATAGAACTTTTAACTTGCTCTTGCGTTAATCCTAATGCACGTAAAACGTAAGATCCTTCTGTACTTTTAGCTTGGCAAGCAGAAGCCGTAGAAGCTGCAATGTTAGGTAAGCGTTTTAAGATAGCATCAGATAACATGCCTTCAAAACGTACATTGATAATATGAGGTATGCAATAAGCTAAATCTGCATTTAGCTGTAAACAGGTGATAGATTTTATTTCATCTAAGAATATATTTCTTAAAGAAGTAATATAGTCGTAATTTCTTTGCATTTCTTGTTTAGCATAGAAACAAGCTGCACCTAACCCAACAATTTGATGCGTAGGTAATGTACCTGAGCGCATACCCTGCTCATGCCCGCCGCCATGAATTAAGGGTGCGACACGTATGCGGGGCTTCTTACGTAAATATAATGCACCTATCCCTTTAGGACCGTAAAACTTATGTACACTCATTGATAACAAATCAATAGGGATGTCGCGAACATTTATTGGAATTTTGCCTGCGCTTTGCGCTGCATCTACATGCAAAAAAACACCCGCTTGCGATGTAACATGGGCAATCGCTGCTAAATCCTGCACTAAACCTGTTTCATTATTCACATGCATGGCTGAAACAAGTATCGTCTCAGGGGTGATAGCTGCTTGTAATTGAGCAATGTCAATTTTGCCATTAGGTAAAGGAGTAAGATAGGTGACGTTAAAACCTTGCTTCTCTAAATACTGACAAGGGTCTAAAACTGCTTTGTGCTCCGTTTTAAACGTGATGATATGCTTACCTTTGCGCTGATAAAGATTAGCCGTGCCTTTAATAGCGAGATTATTGGACTCTGTCGCTCCTGAGGTAAAAATGACTTCACTGCTATCAGCTGAAAGTAAATCCGCTACTTGATCACGTGCTTCTTCCACACTCACTTTGGCTAACTGGCCGTAGTGATGTAAAGAAGCAGGATTGCCGTAGTTGCCTTGAGCAGTAAGGCAGTCGACCATTTTTTGAGCAACTCGCTCGTCGACGGGCGTCGTTGCTGCGTAATCAAGATAGATGGGTTTCATGCTGGTTATTATCATTTAATTTGCCTATAAAATAGACAAAATTAATGATAAAGTCAAAGTTGAAATTGCTTTTGATAGTAAAAACAAAGGATGTAACTCAATGATCGCCGCCCTTTCTCGACCTTTTTTATTAGCACTCACCGTGCTTTGCTCATTTTATTTGGGATTTGAATTATTTTTTAATGCTTACACTATGCTATCAGTCGATGAATTTTGGTTTGCTCATAGAATTTATCAATATAAAGATATGCTGCCTTATAGAGATTTTGCACCTTATAAAACTGTCCTAGGCTATTACCTACTTTTATTCCCTTTACTCATTGGTAAGCAAACCATCACAGCACTTATTGTTGTTAAACAATTTCTAGCTGTTTTAAATGCCACTTTATTATTATCAGCTTCCATTTGGCTAAGACGATTTTTTTCAGGCACAGCCATCTTGGCAAGCCTTGCTATCTTGGTTTCATCCGAATTAGTCTTATGTTATTCCACTCAAATTCGCGTGGATTTACTAGGTTATTGGTTTTGCTTCTTTTCTTTTTTATTTTTATTAGAAAATCGCTTCATCTTAGCGGGTCTATTATTAGGATTAGGCTTTGCCGCAACGCAAAAAGCCATTTGGTATATTTTTGCTAGCAATTTAGCTTTGGGAGCAGGTTGGTTACTGTTTAACAGAAACATAAAATCCTTTGTCTCTATTTTACGTTTTAATTTCACCACTGCCATCGTCATTAGCCTTTATTTACTGCTCTTTAGCTTATTAGCAGGCTGGCACACTGTCGTGCACAGTGTCTTTTACGAAGCTTCCATC
>BMAH01000225.1 GCA_014132615.1 Gammaproteobacteria bacterium | reverse complement strand
GTATAATAAATGCTTGCTAACATCATCACCTAATGCAGCTATCAGATTACTAGTGCTTACTAATGCGTGAGCATTGACAGGAACTTGAGCATGTTTAAAAGCATCTAATGCAGGTTATTCAATTTGAATAAAAGTAAACATTCACAACAAAAATCGGATAGAAGTCTTAAAGCTAGATTATAAATCAATTACGTAGCCATAGATAAATATTGTTGAAACCAACTTGTCGTTAACTGAGCCACTTGCTCTAATGCACCTGGCTCTTCGAATAAATGTGTTGCACCAGTAATGACTTCTAGTTGTTTAATGCAGGTTAACTGTGAATAAGCTTGTTTATTTAACTCAATTACTAGTTCATCTTCTCCACCTACTATGAATAAAGTAGGTGCAGTGATTGATGGTAATATATTTCCAGCTAAATCGGGTCTTCCGCCGCGAGATACTATCGCTTTAATTTCTTTATTTTGTGCTGCAGCTAAAAGCGCTGCAGCAGCGCCTGTGCTTGCACCAAAATAACCAATGTTCAAGGATTTTAATATTGTAATGTCGCTTAACCAGTAAGTGGCGCCTAATAGTCTTGCTGCGAGAAATTCAATATCAAATCTAAATTCCATGGTATCTTGATCTATAATTTCTTCATCCGGCGTTAGCAAATCAAACAATAAAGTAGCAATCTTAGCTTGGTTAAGTATAGTCGCTACAAATTGATTGCGCGGACTTAAATGACTACTAGCACTACCATGAGCAAACAACACTATACCTATCGCATCTTTAGGCACATACATTATGCCGTTTAATCTACTATCTTGGCAGGCAATATTAATTATTTGATTTTGGTCAAAAGAAATATTATGCATGAGGATTTTTCACCTGACGAGATTGTGTTAATAAATATTTTACTTCTTCATCTTCCGTTTGAGGAAAGTTTTCATAATAACCACCAACTGCATGGAAGTCCTCAGGCATTAAAGGACAAATCACTTCTGTTGCAAATTGTTTAATTTGCTCAACTGCTTCTCTAGATGCAACTGGAATAGCAACAATAATTTCCTTTGCTTGAAGTTTTTTTAATGCAGTTATAGCAACGCGCATAGTCGCACCAGTTGCCATGCCATCATCCACTAAAATAATACTTTTACCTTTCACGGAGGGAAACGTGTGATTATTTCTATAAGTTATTTCTCGGCGTTTTAACTCTT
>BMAH01000224.1 GCA_014132615.1 Gammaproteobacteria bacterium | reverse complement strand
AATACACTCAAGACCAAAATAAGCTACCGCAAATAAAAGATGTATTTTCTACTACCATCAAGCCAGGCATTGCCTCTTTTGCAAAAAATCCTGATCAAGCAGGGTTATATGTAAAAAAATTATTAGACCAAGCTATGGAACAATTAAAAGCTAAACATATTAGCGCTAGTAATGTGCCAGTTAGCTTATTAGCAACCGCCGGCATGCGTCTTCTCTCAGAACAAGAACAACAAAAAATTCATACTACGGTTAGGGATTATATAAATGATCATTATAATTTCCCCATCAACACAGTAACGACTATTACTGGTCAGCAAGAAGGGTTATTCGGTTGGCTTGATATTAATTATCTACAACAAACTTTTGCAAACCATACACCGACTGTGGGCAGCCTCGATATGGGTGGCGCTTCTACACAAATTACATTTGCTGTAGAAAATAATAATTACCCCTTTGATACTTTTAACCTACATATCGGCCAACAAAATTATTTAGTGTTTAGCAAAAGCTTCTTGGGTTTAGGTCTGGATCAAGCACGATTAGCAATGAGTCAATCACCGCTTACTTATACTTGTTATCCTCTTAATTATCCTCTGCAAACGCCAGGTAAATTTGATTTTCCTACTTGCGAATCACTTTACGCAGATGTCATTTCTAAGCATCAAGTAAAAGAAACTATTCCTTCTTTTTCTCAACAAAAATTTATTGCCCATTCTGGTATTCAATTCAATTATGCTTTTTTCATCTCAGGCACAACATCCAATGAAGTCAGTTATGAAAAGAAGCTGACAGAAGCTTGTGCAAAAACTTGGGAACAGTGGCAAGTTGATTTTAAAGACACTCCGGCTGATAGATTAAAAAATTATTGTAATGATGGTAGTTACGTTGCTGAATTGCTTTATAAAGTGTATCAATTAAAAGATGACCAATTAACCATTACCGATAAAATTAATGATAAAAAAATTGATTGGACCCTAGGCGCTTTACTGTATCAATTATCTATGTAGGCAATTTTTATGACCTTGCACAAGGATGTGCGTATCCTTACTTTTTTTGTTTTTGCGCATTTATTAGGATGGACGCTAATCCCCGCCTTTATTCGTTATAACCTCCCCCTTGATGCGATAGAAGGCGCTATGTGGGGACAACAGTTTGAATGGGGCTATGATAAAAATCCTTTTATGAATGGTTGGTTAACAGGCTTAGCTGCTTTACTTAGCGACCATTCAAGCTTGATGATTTATCTTTTAAGCCAGCTTTCTGTCGTAATTTGTTTTTTGTATGTGTGGCGTTTGGCAAGTAAACTCTTCACGCCTACGCAAGCATTGATTGTAGTAGAAAATACATCTTTTATTTGCGGTAGCTTATTTTGGTCTTGAGTGTATT
>BMAH01000223.1 GCA_014132615.1 Gammaproteobacteria bacterium | reverse complement strand
TCATTTCCTCGAATTTTTTTTAAAATTGAAATGAGAGGTTAATTTTTATCTCAATTTGCTCTTAATAGATAATTAGGAAGTATATGCCACATGTATTAGTCATTGCTGGGCCCAACGGAGCAGGAAAAACAACCACCGCACCAATTCTATTAGATGAAAATTTAGCTATTAAACATTTCGTTAATGCTGACGCAATTGCTCTCGGTTTGAGCGCATTCGCTCCTGAAAAAGCAGCCATCCCTGCTGGTAAGGCCATGTTAAAACGAATTGATTCCCTTTCATTAGAAAAAGAGAATTTTGCATTTGAAACAACGTTGGCTAGCCGAACCTTTGCGCCCCGTATTATCCGATTAAAAGAAGAAGGCTATCAATTTCATTTAACATTCCTTATGTTAGATACGCCAGAACTGGCTATCTCTCGAGTAAAAGAAAGAGTTAGGCTTGGGGGTCATCATGTGCCAGAAGAGGTAATAAGGAGACGGTTTGAGGCAGGTTTAAGCAATTTTTTTAATCTTTATGAACCTATAGCAGATTCTTGGCAAATATACGATAATTCAGTTATAGGGCATCCCACTCCTATTGCTTCAAAAGAAAGCAACCATTTGAAAATATGGGATGCGGAGAAATGGGAAATGTTAAAAGAGACATACGCATGAGCAAACAGAATAGTAATGATGACAAAATTTCTCAAATTATGAATGATACTGAACGTGTCAGGCTCATAATACAGAAAGCTGTTAATATCGCTTTGTTAAAACATAAGCAAGCCGGAAATCCTGTCTGTGAATGGCGAGATAACAAAGTCGTTTGGATTGCTCCAGAAGATATTCCTATCCAAAAATTTTAATAAATATATTTTTGTTTGTTTCTGACAACTATACTATTCATAAACAGCTATAAGGCCTAGGACTAAAGATCGTGCTGTGAAGTGTAAATTCGAGTTTGTTTCATAACCCCTTATTTTCTGCCTACTTCACTTTTTTCAAAATTTTTAACGGATTTCGGCTAAGGAAATGCATGTCATTTTATTTAAGATGCTACACCCAATAATCGCCTCTTGTTGCTGACGTATAAACTCACGCGAATGCAAACGATTAC
>BMAH01000222.1 GCA_014132615.1 Gammaproteobacteria bacterium | reverse complement strand
GATGAAAATATTATCTTCTAGAATAAATAAGCTAGTCGCTGAGCACTTGGCAATAGAATCAGAAAGCGCAAAAGATGCAGGAATGCTTGCTTACATGGCAAGATCAATGGTGGTAGCAACCCTTCCTCATAGCAAGCCTCAAAGTCATATTTTTCAGCGTACTAATGGTGATTTCACAATGACTATGATTGGTAATCCTAAATTTGGATTGCCTTATGGATCGTTAGCTAGGTTATTACTTGCTTGGATAACACGAGAAGCTAAAATTAAAAATTCATCAGTGATCCATTTAGGGAAAAGTTTCTCTTCATTTCTTACCCTCCTTAAATTATCCAATAGTGGAGGAATACGCGGTGATGCTACTCGGCTTCGGAATCAGATGCTTAGACTATTCTCAGCGCAAATCTCATGCATTTATCAAAATAATAAAAAAGGTATATGCAAAGCCGAGCAATTTCTGGTTACAAAATCATTTAATTTGTTGTGGAAACCAATAAAAGAAGAAAAAGATAAAATTTTTTCACAATCAACGATTGTTTTGGCTAATGATTTTTTTGACGAACTCATTAATCGACCGGTTCCTGTTGATTTTCGAATGTTACAAGCCCTTAGGCGTTCACCTTTACAAATGGACATATATATTTGGCTTACTTATCGGTTTTCTTATCTGAAAAAACCATCACTCATTCCATGGAAATTATTGAGTAATCAATTTGGAGCTAATTATGCCAATACACCACAGGGCTTAAGAGATTTTAAACGCGAATTTTTAAAAGCTTTGCATATTGTTACTGCCATGTATCAAGAAGCAAAGGTAGAAAATCAAGACGATGGCTTGCTATTAAAACCAGCCAAATCTCATGTTGCACGACAAAAGTATAGAGATCAATAAGATGATACTTATCCACAAAATTAACAGATTTAATAAGTTATCCACGCTGAAACGCTCTTACAATTCAATTTATTTTGCGCTGAAACACTCTTGTCAGTACGCTGAAACACTCTTGCGCTATATATATACC
>BMAH01000221.1 GCA_014132615.1 Gammaproteobacteria bacterium | reverse complement strand
CATTATACTATCAGGAATTTTATTCAACACTTTGTTTAATTGTTTCTTAAATGGCAGCTTATTTAATTGATCAAAGCGTTTAGCATTAATTTCATAAGAGCTATACCCGCAAAATAATTCATCTCCACCATCGCCAGATAAAGCGACCGTTACTTTCTTTCTGGCAAATTTTGAAATTAATGCCGTCGGAATACAAGAAGTATCAGCAAAGGGTTCGTCATACATATGCGGTAAATCATGAATAATGGATTCTGCATCTTGCCAAGTGCAAATTTGCTCATGATGATTAGTGTTTAATGCCCTTGCAACATCTCTTGCATAGCCTGATTCATCGTAGTTTTTATTAGCAAATCCCATAGTAAATGTGTTTAATTGACTACTACTATGATGCTGCAAAATAGCAGTAATCAATGAACTATCTATGCCGCCACTCAGTAAGACACCTACCGGTACATCAGCTATCATGCGTAATGAAAAAGATTCAATTAATAAACGATTTAACTCTTCTTTAGCTTGAGTAAATGATGCCGCTAATTTTGGCGCTCGATAATGATGGCTTAAATCCCAATATTTATATTCTGTAAAAGTATGCGTAGGGACATCATATTCAATGTAATGACCCGGTTTTACTTTTTTGACACTTGAAAAAATGGAATAAGGCGCAGCAATATAACCGTGTTGAAAAAATAAATGCATACCTGTTTCACAGAGTTCTGCTTTAAAACCAGGATGATAATGAAAAGATTTAATTTCACTGGCAAATAAAAATAGACCATCTGAATGATAATAAAATTTGGACGTTATTAGCTTTTCAAATTTGGCATGAAGCGCATTTTCCTACTTAATGTGGATAGGGAGTTACAAATGGATTTAGCTCTATTAAATATATTACGCTGCCCAGAATGCAAAGGGCATTTAGAATGTAGAAGTGATAAGGTCAATGTAAAAGGAAAAATCATAGAAGGCAATTTAGCTTGCGCACCCTGCAACAAGCATTTTCCTATCGTAAGAGGTATTCCTAGATTCATAGAAATGGATAATTACGCCACTTCATTTGGCTATCAGTGGAATTTGTATAAATACACACAAGTAGACAAATATTCGCATACTTTGCAATCAGAAGAACGCTTTTATGCTGAAACTCAATGGACTAAAGAAAGCATGAAAGATAATTGGGTGTTAGATGCAGGTTGTGGTAATGGTCGATTTGTAGAGGTTGCTGCTAGGTCTGACTGCCAAGTGGTAGGTGTTGATATCAGTTCTGCCATTGATGCAGCAGGGGATTTATTTAAAGATCATGATAATGTCCATTTAGTACAGGCTAGTGTTTACGCTTTACCTTTTGCAGAAAGAACATTTGATAAATGTTATTGCATAGGGGTAATACAGCACACGCCTAATCCACAAGAATCTATTAAATCATTGCCAAAATTAGTCAAAAAGCAAGGTCAATTGGCATTAACTATTTATGAAAGAAAACCATGGACACCGTTTTACGGTAAATATTTAATGCGTTTTTTAACCAAAAAAATGAATCAGAGAGTTTTATTATTTACTATAAAATTATTAAGCCCTATTTTATTTCCATTAACAGAAATTTTATTTAGATTGCCTACGCTGGGAAAAGTCTTTAAATTTATCATTCCCTATGCCAATTACGTACACATGAAAGATTTAAGCATGAAGCAACGTTATGAATGGGCTATTTTAGACACGTTTGATATGTTAAGCCCAGCTTACGATTCCCCGCTAAATGAATATGAAGTGAGAGCAAGTTTAGCGCAAAGTGAAGTAACGGATGTAACTCGTTTACCTAATCCTGGCGTGAATGTGTTAAGTGTAATCTAAACCTGTTGACATAAACGGTAACAGGCATTCACAATTCGAATCAGATTGATTGGATATCATGCTAAAGGAAAAGCACCATGACAAATGCAAATAGATATGACAATAGTGAGGCAACAAAAAAACGCTTTGAGCGCGATGCCGCTGCTTTTAATTCAATATACGAAGAAAAAAGCGAATTTAGCGGTTGGTTTAATAAAAATTTTCGTAAACCCATTTTTGAACGCTACGACATTACTCTAGAATCGTTAGCTAATATTGAGAATAAAACAGTTGTCGATGTAGGCTGTGGCTCTGGGGTTTATTCTGTGCAGTTAGCACTAAATGGTGCTGCACGCATAAAAGGCATAGATTTTTCTGAACCTATGCTTGAAATTGCAAGGCGCAGAGCGAAATCAAATCGTGTTACCCATATTTGTGATTTTGAATGCATAGATTTTTTACAAGTTAATGAAACTGAAAAATACAATTATTCTATCGCTATGGGTGTGTTTGATTATTTAACGGATCCGCTTACTTTCTTGAAAAAATTAAAAAACGTCACTACTGACCGCATAGTCGCTTCTTTCCCAGGTCATTCTTTAATTCGCGAACCATTGAGAAGACTACGCTATATGCTGACTTCTAAAGGTCAAGTGTATTTCTATACTAAACAAGATATA
>BMAH01000220.1 GCA_014132615.1 Gammaproteobacteria bacterium | reverse complement strand
GCTTTAAGGAGTTTTAATGTATTAGAAAGATTTGGGTTACTTGATTTATTTTTTCCTCATATTGATGGTAAAGGAAAAGAATGGTTGAAAGAACAATTAAAAAATTCGGATTTCTTGCATACTCAACAAAAGTTATCCAAGGTATTTATCTTTAAGCTATTTATTACTGCTAGGTTGCAAAGCGATATTAGAAATGGTAGGGAAGAATCGATTACTTTACAAGAAGTAAAAGAAATAATGAGAACATTTAATTATCCGCAATCTTTACAGAAAAAAATTACTAGACAACTTAGTATTTCACTTAACCGCATGCAAAAAAATGATGAGAATGAAGTTAAAAATTTAAAACTAGAACAATCAACTTCGCAGCCAAACCAAGTTCGTCAAGTGTTGCCGCAAGCCCCTATTGCAATTGGTAGGCTATTTGATAGAAACCTTCAGAATACCGTTTGCGAAGAGCATCAACCTGTATTTAATAATAGACCCTCTTAATTAGATCTGCCCTGTCTTTTATAGATACTAATGTTTTCTAACCTGCGGGGTTTGACGAGTAGATCCGTAGGTCTACTCGCTAAATTCACAGGTTGCTAACTAGTATAAGCCGTTGGTATATTAACTAACTTTCTTTTTTTCGTTACACGCGGCATAGCGCACAGGATAAAATTATAAGGATGTTATTATGAAAAAAAATAGTTGCTTCTTTCATCGGTTTATCTTTTTCTTTGTCTGCATTTGCTGCGCTTCAGTATAAAGAGGCAGCACCTATCCAAGAGTGGCGCCCTCTATTGCATGTTGGTGCTTATGGTGGTTATGGGGTAGTAAATGGTGCATATAAAAACGATGGCCAAACTGCCCAAGCACGTTTAACTTTAGGTATTTCTGCATTCACCTATAAAAACTTATTGATTGGGGCTGAGTTAGGTATTCAATCCGGTAACACTATGCGTCTAAAGGCGAGTTCCGCTATTATTTCAGCCTCTGGGGACTTACCTATCCAATCTACTCTCAAGCCTTTGCTGGATCTTTTAATTACGCTTAAGACGCAATTGGTAGCTGATAGACCTTTATTTGGAATAGCAAAGGGTGGCATTGCTTATAGGCAGCTTCAATTAAATGATAGAACCTCAAGCAGTGATAGTTTGCAAAAAATTAACGGCGAGCTTCAAATTGGACTGGGTTATAATTTAACACAACAGTTGATGCTAACTGCCTTTTATCAAGGTATTTACGCTAATGGCAGCGCTGGTGTTAGTATTGATGCCTCAGGCGATAATACTTATATTAAACACATTCCTACTCAACAAGCTGGTTTCTTAGGCTTGGAATATGCTGTCTAAATAAAAATTCAACCGTTCATTCAAATGAACGGTTGATAACTCGTAGTTAATATTAATAAGTAAATGCGCGGATAGGACGCACTTTATAGTTGATTGATTTTACGTCTGTTCCAACGGGACGAGGCGCAACTTGATCGTCATCAGGTGTCACTAACCATGCTAGGTTAACGTCGACTGGGTCTTCAGTAGAAGTCCAATAGCTAGTTGCCGGCGTAAAATTAGTTCCGCCCCCGCTGGTAATGAAATCTTTTTGGATCCACATTAATATGAGTTCATCTTTAGAGGGAAGGTACCAAGTTGTACAGGTTGCGCAATTTTGGGCAGTTGTAAAGTTGAGAGCAGCCGTTGCTGCTTGAGCACGAGCTGATCCTATCACATCAATAATATTTTGAGTATTATTATTGCCTAAAGGTCCCCCATCAAATAATTTAACTGCCTTTGCATCGACCAGAGGCGGCGCACCGGCTAGGGTATCCCATTGGCAAGTATTGAGCCCGCCACAGGTAGCTGATGCGGGCACATCAATAAGTGATGCTATTAAACCTTTGCGTGATCCTGGTGAGCCTGAATTATCAAGATAAATAATAATGCCTCCACCATAAGCTTGACCTATTTTAGGCGCACTTAGAATGGCATCTATTTGAGTTTGTAAGGCAGCTGCTTTTAAATCAACGTATTCTTTTGAGGCAGGATTATTAGCAAAAACTGGTGATATCGCAAACGCTAATAAGAAGGCGAGTGGTTTAATATATTTATTCATTATTCATTCCCTTTTTTATATCCACAAAGGACTGTAATTGATTAGCTAAGCCCTGTTCGCTTAATGCATTAATTTGCTGCTGAATTACCGCAAATTTCTGATCCACGTATTCTTTTGAAGCTGGATTGTTGGAGTAAACTGGTTCTATGCTTATTGCTAAATAACCAATAACCGCTATTA
>BMAH01000219.1 GCA_014132615.1 Gammaproteobacteria bacterium | reverse complement strand
AATGTCTGTTTGCGGATTGGTATTCTACGTGCGAAGTCGCAATCGTAATACCACGAGCTTTTTCTTCTGGCGCCTTGTCAATTTGATCGTAAGCCTTCGCTTCACCACCAAATTCTTTCGCTGTGACGCTCGTTAAGGCCGCTGTTAACGTCGTCTTACCATGGTCTACGTGACCTATCGTACCCACGTTAACGTGTGGCTTATCTCTATTAAATACTTGCTTGGACATGAAGATACCCCTTTAAAAATATCAATCTAACAAGACCAGAAGGTAGATAATAATCATCTTAATAGCTAGCTTCTACTCTTACTCTTATTTGATAAACAATGCACATCCGGGCTCTCTGCTAGCCCTAAATTTTGCGGCAGTTTCCATAGACGGATTGTTTGCTGCAGACGAACTGTTTGCTCCACTTCTCTAAGACGAGCCTCCCAGTCTGCTTTTGACATAGTCTGGTCAATTTTTTTCACATAGTCATATTCAGATCTAAATAACTCTAGCACGATTATGTTACCTAATATTCGATATGCAAACTCTGTAATTAAGCCCACAACCGGATTTGAACCGGTGACCTCTTCCTTACCAAGGAAGTGCTCTACCGACTGAGCTATGTGGGCAACAGGCTTTTATTTCTGTTTTCTCATAAGCGGGTGATGGGAATCGAACCCACGCTATCAGCTTGGAAGGCTGAAGTTCTACCATTGAACTACACCCGCATATCAGAAGACAGAAATAAGAAGGCAAAGGATACCCTTGCTATCTTCTACATTCATTTTCTGATTGGAGGGGGAAGGATTCGAACCTTCGAAGGCGTAAGCCGTCAGATTTACAGTCTGATCCCTTTGGCCGCTCGGGAACCCCTCCGCCAATCGAGCGTGAATTTTGCTTTATACAGATACTTATGTCAATTGGGGGGAGAAAATATTCTGTGTATTTAAAATAAACCTTGCTGACGCTTGGGGTAGGTAATGCTAACCGTTTTTGGGGTTTTATGAATAACTGCATTGGCGGTTAATTCATGAGCAGTTAAATTATTATCTGGGAGGATGTGCAATACCTTGATACCTCGTGCAATCTCTGCATCAGAAATTAGCGATCGATGACAATCGAGCGGCTTACCTTCTGCACACAGGATAGCAACGTTGCCTTTAGTTAATAGCTTATTCGTTATTTACGTTGGCGGCAAGACAGAAACATCACTCATTGAAGTGCACG
>BMAH01000218.1 GCA_014132615.1 Gammaproteobacteria bacterium | reverse complement strand
TTTTCTGCTGCCATTCAGGCAGGCTTAACACCGATTTTATGTATTGGTGAAACAAAAGCCCAGCGCGAAACTGGCGAGACAGAAACCATTATTCAGCAACAATTACATTCTGTCATAGAAGCTGTCGGTATTGATGCATTCAAGCAAGCAGTGATCGCTTATGAACCAGTTTGGGCTATAGGCACAGGCTTGACGGCAACGCCAGAACAAGCCCAAGAAGTGCATGCCTACATAAGGCAGTTAATTGCGCAAAATAATGTTGATATAGCTAAAACTATTTGTATACTGTACGGCGGTAGTATGAAGCCCGATAATGCTGCTGATTTATTGGCCATGCCTGATATAGATGGTGGGTTAATTGGGGGTGCATCTTTAGATGCCCAAAGTTTCTTGGCTATTTGTAAAGCTGCTAGCGAACAAGCAATACTTGTAAAAGCAGCGGGTGAATAATTCTAGTCAATAGCAATCGTTTTTAAGTGACAAAGAGGCAGTATGTATCAGTTTATTTTGCTTATTCATGTTTTTGCAGCCGTGTGCATTGTTGGCCTAGTATTGGTGCAACAAGGTAAAGGCGCTGCGATGGGCGCTGCATTTGGCAGCGGTGCATCACAAACTATTTTTGGTAGTCGCGGGTCAGGTTCTTTCCTTTTTAGGTTGACAATCACATTTATCGCGATATTCTTTCTCACCAGTATCAGTTTGAATTATTTAGCTGTACAAGCTTATAAACAAGACAGGGTGATTTCATTGCCAACCGCTCCTCAGCAGATTCCGGTTAAAAATGAAAACACAGAAGCAGGTGCATTAAATAAAACAGAAACAAAAGCATCAGCTGTTGATGAGATACCTGTAAAACAGTAATGATTGAATAAGGTGAGAAAAAGCAATTAATGCCGACGTGGTGGAATTGGTAGACACGCTACCTTGAGGTGGTAGTGGCGAAAGCCGTGACGGTTCGAGTCCGTCCGCCGGTATTTTTATTAGAATAACCCTAGTTCATTCATGTATAATTATTCACGCAATTGCGCGCACTCAGTTTGAGCAGGAGAGATTGGGT
>BMAH01000217.1 GCA_014132615.1 Gammaproteobacteria bacterium | reverse complement strand
ATAAATACCTGTAAGTCATGTCTTAAGTGTTTAATTGGTTTTTGCTGATACCAACTAGCCCTTTATTTAGGCTACATTTTAAAATGGCCTAATAGTCTAATTGAGGACTAGTGAATGCAAAAGGGAAATATTATTGATTTTAGTGCTTACCGCAATGAGCGAGTTAAGCAAAAAAAGCGTAATTCGCCTGTTAGTCAAGAGCTTATCGTCGCTATTCAAACCCTTATTGCCCGTTTAAGGGATTACGATGAAAAAGAAGCACTCACGCTCAAGGATCAAGTACTTCTTGCACAAGAAAGACGCAGCTAACTCGTATAGTAATCTAGCTAACCGAAATCCTGCATAAATCAATAAAAAAGCTAGGCAGTAACCCTAAGATGAGAGCTGCACCCCCATTGATGCTAATGGCAATCATGGTATCAAGTCGCAGTTTAATGGGTTTATTCAATGCTGCTTCCGTCGGTTCTTGGAAGTACATAATCATGACGACACGTAAATAATAGTAAGCACCGATTAAGGCAAAAATGAGAGTTAATACGGCTAGCCAAACTAATTTAGCTTCGACCAATGCCTCCAATAAACCTAATTTAGCAAAAAAGCCGACGGTAGGCGGTATACCTGCCATTGAAAATAAAAGTAATAACATCATAAAGGCAAGCCAAGGATTACGAGCATTTAAACCGCGGTAGTCTTCTAGCCTATCTGACTCCATACCATTATTGCTCATAATGCCAATAACGGCGAAAGCACCTGCTGCGACTAATACATAGGTAGAAATGTAAAACATAGCAGCTGAGTAACCATTAGTTGAATCGGGGCCAGCTAAAATACCTAATAACGTATAACCTATGTGGGAAATAGAAGAATAGGCCAACATACGTTTTAAATTCGTTTGAGCAATCGCAAGCAAATTTCCTAAGAACATAGAGAGAATGGAAACAATGATTAACATCCATTCCCAATTAATATCTAAGCTTGGCATTGCTTGAACTAATATACGTAAGGTAATGGCAAAGGCAGCAATTTTAGGCGCACTGGCAATAAATAAGGTGGTAGGACTTGCAGCGCCTTGATAAACATCTGGCACCCACATATGAAAAGGAATGGCACCAAATTTAAATAAAAGACCGGCTAATACAAATACAAGCGCGACGACTGGCACAACATCTTGTTGCGATTGCAGCATTTGTGCAACTACATCAATCTCAATACTGCCTGTTAAACCGTAAAGTAAAGAAATACCGTAAAGTAGGAAACCTGATGCCAATGAACCTAACACAAAAAACTTCATAGCGGCTTCTGTCGCTAAACTGGATTCTTTATCCATAGCAACCATAGCGTATAGGGCTAAAGAAAGTAATTCTAAACCTAAATAAATAGTTAAAAATGTATAAGCAGACGCCATGATGGACATACCAAGCACAGCGAGTAAAGC
>BMAH01000216.1 GCA_014132615.1 Gammaproteobacteria bacterium | reverse complement strand
GTAAATAGCTATGATTACAATGGCATCACCAAGTGATTTAATTTATTTTATCGAAATTTCAAACACACTTAATTTATCGCGCACCGCTAAACGCATAGGCATTAGTCAACCTTCGCTCACATTAGCAATTAAACGTTTGGAACAAGTCGTAGGAACAGAGCTTTTTATTAGAAGTAAAAATGGTGTAATTCTAACCAAAGCCGGAAAACGCCTTTTATCGCATGCCAAACAATTATTACAATTATGGGACAGTGTAAAATCTGAAAGTTTAGCTTCGCATTATGAAATCCAAGGAAACTTTACTCTTGGCGTACATCCTTCAGTTGCTTTATATACTTTATCAAGTTTCTTACCAAAATTATTAATGGATTATCCAAAATTAGAAATTCAATTAAAACATGATACATCCAGAAAAATTTCAGAAGGCGTTATTAATTTTTCGATCGATATAGCATTGATAGTAAACCCCATTAAGCATCCTGATTTAATTATTCATAAACTCTATGATGATAAAGTAACTTTTTGGCATGGTGTTGAAAAAAATATTAATCAGCAAATTGATTCAGGCGAAGCGGTGCTGATATTTGATCCTGATCTTATACAAACCCAATGGTTATTAAAACGTATTCATAAGCAAAAAATACAATTTAAACGCGTAGTAACAAGCAATAATCTAGAAGTGATTGCAAATTTAACGGCAAATGGTGGTGGGATAGGCATACTGCCTACTTGCGTTGCTCTTTCAGCTTATCCTAGTAAACTTAAACCTGTTGCTAAAATGCCTCACTACCATGATGAGATTTGCTTAGTGTATAGGCATGAGAATAGAGATATTAAAGCTATGCAGGCCATAGTCAATTCTATCAAAACGAATTTTGTTAAAGAAAAATAAATACGGCTACTTTTAGTATTGAACTAGCAGTTAAAAATATTAACTGAAAGTTAGCCATTCGTTATCTAAGGTTTAAATGGTTTTTCTTTATTAAAGGACTGGATAAATTGATTAAACTTTTCTTTAGCCTCATCAGTATCCACATTAGCAATTTCTGCTGATTCTGCTAAAACATCAAACAAATGATATATATTTTCTGGCCCTAATAAATCAAATTTTTCAATTGCATCTATTTTATCTAACGATTGAATACTCGCTAGCATTAGTCCAATTTGAATACGAAAAGAAGTATTAGGCTCCATAAGAAATAGATTAAGATTAGAA
>BMAH01000215.1 GCA_014132615.1 Gammaproteobacteria bacterium | reverse complement strand
TTATATCATAGTTTTGGTTATGTTAACGAAAACCTGGACTATATTGATGAGAAATTATTTACAAGGTTAAAACTATCAATTATGCCACGTAAACTTATTAGCGCGTTAGCTGATAAATCTTACGTTAATGCTGAAGATAAGCATCAATCAGCAATACAAATGCCAAATGATAGGGTGACATATGACTATTCGTGGTCTAATGACGAATCTTTTTTTCATTTAAAAGAAGCTAAGATGCGCGCTGTTCACGTAGCGCAGCAAAGAACGGGTATTGCATTGCAATTTTTTATGAGGAGTGAACATGCAAGAGACTTTTTAAAAAAATACCCAAATGTATTTAATAAGCTGGTAGCAGAAAGCACGACTTATATTGTTAATCACTTTGACGAAAAACAAGCACACAAAATAATTTTATCACTTATCAAGAAAGTAGGCTCTGTTCTTCAAAAACTGTCGAGGTTTGATATTGAAATTGCTCCCATATCAACTGCTACAATTTCATCGTGTTTAAGTCCTACTGCTTATAATAGATTTTTTGCTAAAATTCAATCGCCAGCTTCTTGCTCTCACAATCCCGATGCTCAAAATGATGAGGATATTACGTATAAAAACAAATAACAAAAGTGATTATTTTTCAATGAGCTCTTAAGCCTCTTTTAATATCGAATTGCTAAAATAATGCGCAATATTTTGCTGGATTACCAAAACAATGCGCTTAATTTATTGATTATGGAGAAAATGCATGACTCAGATTAGACAATCATTATTTCTAGCTCCAAATGAACAAGAGGTAAAGGAAGACATAGAGCGCATACTGGATGATTTAAATGTAGCAAATGTGAGCTATGACATCCATACTTACTTGAATGTATTACAATTTATAAATACCCATTATGATGGAATAGCTCAAGGGCAACATTTTTCACGTGTACAAGCAATAAAATTAACTCTTTTATTTCAAAATAGTGATGAAGCAATTCAATATTTAGAACGCTATAAAAAACGATATCCTCAGAATCTTCAACCTATTCACAATGCTTGTTTATTTACTCTTCCTAAATTAAGTAAATGGAACGTGAAATTATGGAGCAAGCTGATTTCACTTAACATGCCTAACAGTCATGATGACTTAATTATGCGGTTATTACCTTTTGCGGGAAAAATAGAAAATTATGTAGAGCAAAACAGGGATAAATTAGAGAAAGAAATTGAAGAAGAAGTAATGCAACAAAAGGAAAAGGAATTTTCTCTGGAATATGACAGATTGCGAGAGGGAATGGATTCGATTGACGAGTTAATTGAATCAGAATTAAAGAAGAAAGAAAAATACATCAAACGCCAGATGAAAAAAAAGTTTGATGAATATTTACAGGAAAAATTGGGATTACTAGAAAAAAAGTTAAGTAGTGAAGAGTTGAAACTTTTAAACACGCGCTCTAACAATTTATCAGATGAAGACAGGATTATTAAAAAAGCTATAGAGGATAAAGTAAGGAGCAATCAAAAGGAAAAAATCATTTTAAAAATTGAAAGTAAGGCTAATGATGCTAATAAGACTCGAGAAGCGTATGTAAAAGACAAATTAACAAAATCGGCCGGTGAAATTGAAGCAATCATTAAATCAAAATGTAGCAATATATTATCAAAACAAACCCCTGTTACTAAATTGATGGATTATGCGAGCCATGTTTCTTATGATAATGCACATAAAAACCCTAGGGCTGCAAAAATATTTATAACAAATCAAATGCCTGAATATGACTTTAATTATTATCTTTCCCTTGTTCCGCAAGATGATGAGCAATGTATTCCTGAAGTTATGATAAAAGGCGACCAAGTAGAAAATGTTAGTAGAGAATATTATTTAAAAAAATTGAATCCTCATGACCCTAGAGCGGCAGTCCTAGGTAAATTAACAAGTTGTTGCCAGACCATTGGTAATCCGGATGGATCGAAATCTGCAGAACATGGTATTACACGTAAGGAAGGGGGGTTTTATGTGCTTTGTAAACAAATAGGTAATCAACCTAATGATGATGATCCTATTTTAGCGCAGAGTTGGGTATGGCAAAGTGCTAACGGCAGCTTAGTATTGGATTCTATTGAAAGTCAAATTGATTTTCGTAAAAAGCATATTAAAACAATTTGTAATTTTTATATGTATTTAGCAAATTATTTGGTTTATGTTAAAAACTTTCCTGCGGTACTAGTTGGAACAGGCGGTGAAACACCTAAAAACGTTTTTAATAAAGATAAATTTTTAGTCCCTGTAGTATCC
>BMAH01000214.1 GCA_014132615.1 Gammaproteobacteria bacterium | reverse complement strand
GGTAGGCGTAATTTTGTAGGATAACACCTGTTTTATCGGCATAATATCGGCAAATTATCGGCATCCTGCTAATGCTATTATTTTGCCGATAATTTGCCGATAAAGCTAGCGCCTTGATAGTCTTATTAATTAAGGTAAGATGGCCAATCATAAAAATAATGTGCTATTTTCTTGTAATGGCTCACAAAAAACCAACTTGGAGTTGATGATGTCAGTTTGTCGTTTTCTTTTTATTGCATTTGCGTTTTTACTTACGCCCACCATAGGCTTAGCAGCTACAACGCCTGCTGCGGTAATGAATAAATCCATGACAACGACTTATCCCAATAACCAACAACTTTACGACGCCTATCCATGGGCTGCGATGTACTATTACGGCATTACTGGCAAAGATGCACTAGGCAGTATACTCGTGGGTAACTTTCATCGTTGGCCTGAGCATATTCAATCGGTTGAAGTATCCCGCACTTTATCGCCCGATAACTTTTTACGTAAACTGGTAAACCCTCTAGTGGGTGTAGTACAACTTGCAGGCAATTTTACTGTGCGTAACGGCAGCAATGAAAGCACTATTTATGAATTTGATCCTTATATTCAATTCCGTTGGGCAAACTTACCTTGGAATGATTATGTAAATACTTCGCTTGCCATTGGTGAAGGCATTTCTTATGCAACATCTGTCCCTGCTATAGAAAGAAATTACAATGATCGTACTAAACGGTTACTTAACTACCTCATGTTAGAAGCAACCTTTGGCATGCCTAGTTATCCACGTTTGCAGTTGGTAGCACGTATTCATCATCGATCAGGTGCATTTGGGCTTTATCACGCAGATAATTCAGGCTCTAATGTAGTGGGTTTAGGAATAAGGTATTTATTTGATTAGCGGCATGACAAAAAACGTTTTTAAAGCAATTGATTTAACTTATTGTTTAGAGGAAAAACCACCTTTATTTAGCAATGTGTCTTTTGAATTAATTGCCGGTCAGGGATTAGTCATAGAAGGGCCCAATGGTTGCGGTAAATCTACTTTACTGCGTTTACTTTCCGGTTTGCTCTCACCTGTACAAGGTGATGTCACTTGGCAGCAACAATCCATTTATTCTACGCAATGCATTTACGCAGAAGCGCTACATTATATCGGCCATCAAAATGGTATTAAGTTAGGTTTAACTGTTAGTGAAAATTTACAATTAGCCGCTCATCTGTCACTTGCTAAACCCGCGCTGCCTTTGCAACAAGTGTTAAAGGAATTACAACTTACTTCTTATGCCAACACATTTGCATCGCAATTATCAGCCGGTCAAAAACGTAGAATTGCATTAGGCCGCTTACTCTATTTTCCAAAATGCTTATGGATTTTAGATGAACCTCTAACAGCCTTAGACAC
>BMAH01000213.1 GCA_014132615.1 Gammaproteobacteria bacterium | reverse complement strand
ATATAATTTTATATCGCTAGGGGTAGGTGAAAAATTGATAATATCAACATGACGCCCTGTTAAATCTGCTAAATGCTGCAGCTCAAGCCAAGCCGCTCTTACGAGTTTATCAAATCCTGCTAATTCAATCGTCCATTGACGATTGTGTATTTCTCTAGCCATTGCTTCTGCCGTTTTAATTCCATCTAAAATGGTGCGCTCATGAGAAAACAAATCTTTGGGGCAAGCAATGAGACAACTGCCTCTGTCATAAACAATATAGTGTTCACTCGCTCCTTCTAACTGTAAAGGAATGAGCGGACCTTCAGGCTCCAAATTAAATGCATCCCAAATTTTTAAAATACCCCACCGTTCGAGTAGATAATAAATATCTAACTCTGTGATTTGGCGGGCTATCATTTCATTTAATTCAGTGGTAGGCAGCTGCTTTTCTAGCGCTTCCCATATTTGAGATTTTAATTTATCTACATAATTAATATCGGTTGTGGCAAAGCTAGGTTTAATCGTTAAAGTAAACGTTGTTTGCTTAAAACCAGCATCATTTTGTGCAGTCACTAGTATTTGATATATGCCTTGCGTATTTTCGCCTGGGATGCCTGTTAAGACGCCATCTGACGTGCAAATTAATCCTTTAGGTAAAGCATTACCATCTTCTAATTCTGCACTAAATGTTAATTCTGCATTATCAGGCGATTGGATGTAATCGCGTAAATTGAAAGGACCATATGCTGCTCTTTCATTCATCGCTTGAGCAGGTATTTCTTTTATTAGCACGGGTGGTTGCATAATATACTCTCACCTAAACAACTCTGCTAATTTAATTCTAATCTAAAACCAATGCCAGCAATATTAAATCCATTCGTAGATTTCAGTGGCGGCTGAGGGGCATTTTACGCACTTACTTCCGCAGGCGGGCGTCTTTAAACATTGGCGTAAACAACCCTTATTGATCCAATGCGAAAGCATACAGCGCAACGTGTCTTCATCAGTACCAAATTTTACACATAAGCTAGTAAGCGATGCGATTTTGACTTGCATCATGTGATGTTTAATTTCAACTAAGCTCATAACATTCCCTTGTAACTGATGATGTATCTTCTTTAGTTATTTTATACAAAATAAAAAGGGTAGCGGTAAAAACACTAACCACAGCGATAATCCATAATGAAGACGACATTGGGTGATGTAACCACGTAGCAGTTTGATAGAAAAGAACCGCTATGCCGTATGCGACGCCTATCATCCACGCTGCAGAAAAAATAGCCCATCCTTTATGTAATTCACGCAGCATTGCAGCCATCGTAGATACGCAAGGAAAATACAGTAAAACAAATAAAAGGTAGGCAAATGCCCCTATTCGTCCATCAAAATATTGATACATAACACCGTATACAGGTTGACTTACTTCCAGCGCTTCTGCTGCAAATGGGTTAATAAATGCCTGCGTTAATCCTGCTAAATTTTGCGGAATACTGAGGCAAGCTGCTTTTAGCATAGCAAAAAATTGAAAAGAATCTGCGCTTGGTAAAGGGATATGACCTACTTGGGAATACAATGTATTTAACGTACCCACTACTACTTCTTTAGCTAATACGCCAGTCACCAACCCAACCGTAGCAGGCCAATTTTCTGGTTTTATTCCCATAGGTGAAAATAAGGGTGTCATCCATTGGCCTATGAGTGACAATAGAGAGTGTGTATCACCTTCATGGGTATTTAAACT
>BMAH01000212.1 GCA_014132615.1 Gammaproteobacteria bacterium | reverse complement strand
AAAATGATGGCAATTCTGGATGATACTGCATTCGTAGAAAAACTAGTCACGGCAGGACTTCTCGAGTTCAAGCTTGCAGGAACTACGATTTCTGGGCCTGCAACAATTACAGAGACAGGTGTTGATTCTGGAGTATTTGTCGGCAAGGTCTCAATTCCAACTACAATCAACGGAAGAGACGTACAGCAAGGAGATGTCCTGATAATAACATACAACGATGAATCAGACAATTCCGGAAACGCAAAAACAATTTCAAAATCTGTTACAACCAAAAAATCAGTCACGGGTCTCCAGGTATCATCCAAAAACGTAAGGATTGGTCAGACATTTCAGATCAGAATCAGCGACCCCGACTTTAATTTGGATTCAAGAACTGCCGACAATATTTCGCTTGGATTAATTGAATTCAAGGGATCAAATGGAATCAAGACCACGCTTGCAAATCCAGCATTTGATGCAAGGCCGTCATCACTTAGAGAAACAGGAGATAACACAAGCCAGTTCATAGTATCACTAAAGATGCCAAAGGAGATTGATGGAAAGCGAGTAAAGATCGGTTCCACAGTTCAGCTAAAGTTCGCAGACACCACGTCACCATCCGGCACGTCAGAAACATTAAAGACTACGATCAAAGTGGGCCTGCGATAATTTTTTCAGATAATAAAAAATTGCGTGCTGGCCGTAACCCTCCTTCTGTTTTCGGACGACATTTCGCTTTGCAGCCTACCTGAACTATAGGTGCAGGTCCAAGTTCTGTTTGGCTTTTCTCTGCGCGGGACAGATTTTTCATTCCGTCTTGCCGGAAATCTCAGGGAGTGCCATCATTGTGCTCCAGCTCGGTTTGTTTTCTGTTCTGTTGCCTGCCATCTCTGGCTCTGCGTCACCGCAACGCGCGCCTGCATTGAGGGAGGAGTTTCCTCTGCTTTCGCAGTAATCGCCCCACCAGCTCGCTGATTTTTTGTATTATTCGTTTGATTTGAGGATTTGCTATTTTACCTTGGAATCAAAATATTCCTCATCATATCTGCCCTTTTTGCGGCGCGCCATTAGTGAATATACAAGGTGTACCAGGTCCACATAGATTCTGTAGATATGGCGGTTTTCACGCATTCTAGACGATATGATTCTCCAAAATGTTCTTGCATGAAACTCGGAGAATTGGTGGTCTCTAATTACAAAGACGGATTTTTTTGATTTATCAACCACCTCTAGGGTTTTTGGTGAAAACGCTTGGTCCGCTTGATTTCCAGCTCCAAGTATTATTGCCTCACACTCTACTTTTGAAAAGCTTTCCAAAAGAGTAGGCGCTACATTCTTTGTTTTTGGATAAACTTTTTCAAATTGGATCTTTTTCATGTCTAGATCAAACATTATTTCGTTTATTCTGTTCATTATTTCAATTTCAGTTTCTGGCTTTTCGACTACACCCCTAACTATTCTAATTCTGCTAGAATATTGTTGTGACAGCATGTGTGCGAGTCTGAGGCCCAAATCAGAGTGCCTGCCTTTGTCGTATGAGACCACTATGTTTGCCAGCTCTGCATCAAAGTTTTTGCCCACCTTGATTCCGACAAAATCACATGTAGATAGAGTCAAAAGCTTCCTGTTTGTTCTAAGAAATGAAAAGTCAACTAGAACTATGTTTATTCCCTGTTCTTCTACCGTAGCCAGAATTGCATCTGTTGTGTCATGAGAGGTGCGAACCATGTATCTGTGGCGAATCGATTGCGGGATGGATTTTTTGAGTTCGTTGAATTCCTCGATTTCAGATTCTGCAACCTTGTTTGATGTGGTAAGGGATAAATGTACTGGAATGTAGACTATGCTCAAAAATGAAATCTCGCCTTGCTTTTCAGTAGCAATTGCGTTTGCTATTTTGAAGAATTCGTTGACATATTTTGGATGATAAACTACCAGAATTCGGTATTCCTTTCTTTCCTTTGGTCCTTGGTTGTATATCAGAGGGGCATGGTGCTCTATTTCCTTTTTTGATGTGTAAAGCTTGTAGATTGCAAATCCGATTATTATCCAGACAATTGCTATTGCCCAGCTTTGAGGCTCGATAAACAACATGTATACTGCAAGGCCAACTTTTGATAGAACTCCGATAACTGGGATTAGTGGGAATAGCGGAGTCTTGAAGTCATATTGAAGCTTGTTGCCGTAAAGTCTTCTAATTATTATTGACGCATAGTTTACCTGTGCAAACAAAAACAAAAACATCACACTTGCGGCAAACGCAATTTCAGTTAGATCAAATGACAGTGCAACCATGAGCATTATGAGTCCAGAAAACAAAGTTGCGTTAGTTGGAGTTTTGTATTTTGGATGCAACTTACCAAAAAAGTGCGGTAGGTTGTACTGCGTTCCCATTGCATACGATACTCTTGCAGAAGAATAGGTCGTAGCATTTAGTGCAGCCAAAGTAGAAACAAGGCCGCCTCCAATTACAATCAATCCACCGTATGGTAGAAAGTGTTTTGCTGCTTCTGTGATTCCCTGCTCTCCAAAGCTTCCAATAAAGCTCCATGCTGGCTGCCCAATCTCTTTTTCAGATAATCCTCCAATGAAAACAAATGTAAACAAAACGTAAATCGAGACTACTACAGCTATTGAGATGAATATTGCTCGTGGGAGGTTTTTTCTTGGGTTTTTTATTTCATTTCCAGTTTGGGCGATGACCTCGTACCCTTCAAACGCGATAAACGTAAGACCCATTGCAATAAGCAAGCCAGAAGTTCCGTTTGGGAAAAAGTCTTCAAAGTTATCTCCCCAAGAAGGATTTGTAAACGACATTGCAAAGAGAGCTCCAACTATCAAAACCCCGATTATCGTTATCTGTGTGATAGTAATGATGTTGCCAACCTTACTTGTTGGAGATGCTCCCTTGATGTTAACATAAGTAAACGCAATGACGACAACTGCCGTGACTAGTTTTTCTACGAATGCAGTATCATCCAGAATTGCCATCATTTT
>BMAH01000211.1 GCA_014132615.1 Gammaproteobacteria bacterium | reverse complement strand
GTAGTAGAAAATACATCTTTTATTTGCGGTAGCTTATTTTGGTCTTGAGTGTATTCAAATAAATGCAAACGGGAGCCAGTGCTGCCTGCATCAATAATAATGCTGTAAGCACCAAAACTTGGGAAGGTGAAGAATAATAAGCTTAAAAGCAAATAGCTGATTTTTTTCATTAGATTACCCAATAGAAAATTTGGACAATTTTAATGCATTAAGCTGCCAAAGTCTAGGTTATTAGGCAAAATTTAGGCATATAATGAATATATAAGTTTATATAGAGGAGGCTTGTCATGCCACTTAAACAATTAAGAGATTTATTGGAAAATCAAAAGGTTAAATACTCTTCAATTTTGCATTCACCTGCTTTTACTGCACAAGAAGTCGCTGCTAGTGCTCACATTTCAGGTAAGGCATTAGCAAAAACGGTAATTGTCAAAGCTGACGGCCAATTGGCCATGGTGGTATTACCTGCAAATAGCCATATTGATTTTGCTGAATTAAAAAAAGCACTGCATGCAGAAAAAGTGGATTTAGCTTCCGAATCAGAGTTTAAAGATAAATTTGCCGGATGCGAAGTCGGAGCTATGCCGCCTTTTGGCAATATGTATGAGATGCCTGTGTATTTGTCTAGCGAGCTAAAACAGCAAGACCAAATATTATTTAATGCAGGCTCTCATTCTGAGCTAATGCAAATGTCAGTGCGCGACTTTGAGCGTTTAGTTAGGCCGCAAATTTTGATGGGAATTTAATTCGACAATGCTATCAATCATTTCTCTAAGCTGGTTGATTAAGCCTGGGTATCCTTTGTGCATTAAAATTTTTAAATAATGCATCGCTTTTTTAGGATCATATACTGCATTTTTATCACTAAAAATTTTCACTAGCGCATATTTAGCAGCATCATCTTCTTTAGCAAGAGTTTCTAACTTTGAAATAAAAAGAGATTTTTGATCTTGAGCGCTGGGAAGTGAATAAATAGCGGGATGCTTATCCATTTTCTCTTGTAAACTGGTAAGAGTAGGTCTATATAAACCGACTTGCTGTAATATACGTTGTTGTTTTTGAGTAGAGAATGTTTTTAATTCTTGCTTATTTAAATAATGATCGGGATCAATGTTAACTATAATATGACGTTTTTCTTCTTTTAAATAATCCTTTAACAAAGGAAGCCAGTCTTCTTTACCAGAGACACAAATGGTCATTAATTTAGGCAGATAACTTAATAAATTAATCATTTCTTGTTTACTGCGAATATGTGCTAAACCTAAATCTAAACTAGTAATAGTTTGCAGACAAACTGCAGATGATGGAGCAATATTTCTCAATTGATTAGTAAGTAGCATGCACCGTACTGATTGTTGAGGATGACCATGTAGTGATAAATCTAGATGAGTAGAAGCTAATTGAAAATAAGATGAATTTTTACGCAAAACATAAATAGGTTTGTTTGAAACATGCAAATTAAACCTTAATTGCGGTAGCCATCCAATTTTTTTAGCGATGCGTTTAGTGAAAAGTACATTAGTTACACCAGATACAATAGCAGCATTGGCAAATCTTGAAAATTGCTGAAGAATATTTGCTGCAACAACGGTATTAGGAGTGACTAGGTGAGTTAAAAAACCACTGGCAACAACTAAAACAAAAGGATCATGACCGTAAGAGCGAGCAACGGAAATTATCTTTTCAGCAAAGGGTTGAATGTTTTCTGCATCCATATTGAAGAAATCATATTGGGGAAAATTTCTTTTTGCTATTGCAACATTAGTTTTATTTAAATCAATACCTATGGACCAAGTTGGAAAATATTTGCCTATTTTTTTCTGCACGGAATTAAGTGCTTTGCCAGTTCCTGTTGCTACATCAATAATAATAACGAGC
>BMAH01000210.1 GCA_014132615.1 Gammaproteobacteria bacterium | reverse complement strand
CCCAGGTGGTAACCATATACATTTTAAATTTGATTCAATTAAATTCCAAGATTATGCTCAGTTAGTTTTTATTGATCAGCGTGGCTGCGGTTGGAGCAAAAAAGCTAAAAGCTCTGAATGCACATTAGAAAACAATATAGAAGATATAGAAGCTCTGCGCAAATATTTAGGTTTTAGCAAAATCTCTATATTGGGAGCTTCTTATGGAGGCATGGTTGCGCAAGGCTACGCTATTAAGTATAAAAAATATTTAGACAAATTAATTCTTGTTGTTACGGCGCCAAGTCATGCATTTATAGATGAAGCTCGGGAAAACCTAAAAAGTATTGGCACGAAGCAACAAATCAACATTTGCGACAAATTTTTGTGGAATGGCAGATTTACCTCAGATAAGGACGTAAATCATTATTTTAAATTAATGGATCCTCTATATTTTCATAACTATAAAAAAATTAAACGAAGAAAAGTTAGATCAAAACAAAAAAATGTAAATAAAAATTTAAAAAATATACTTTCATATAAAGTGTTAAATACTGGCTTTAGTGATTTTTTACATACTTTTAATTTTATACCAAAGCTTCACACCATTAAATGCCCTACTCTTATATTGGCAGGAGCAAATGATTGGGTTTGCAGCCCAGGTCAATCCAAAATTATGGCAAAACATATATCTAGCTCTAAACTCAAAATTTTTAGAAACTGTGGCCATGCATTAACTAGCGAAGCAAATCAAAAATATGTACAGGAAGTAATAAAATTTCTAAAAAATTAGGATAATGCGCATTAGTATGCTTAATAACTCCTCTAGATATTCACCTCAATTAGTTAAAAAAATTTTAGCCAGCGGTGCTATTGGAAATATTTTAGAAACTTATGACCTTATACTGATCTCGTTAATGGCAACAACCTTAAGTGAAGTTTTTTTTCCCCCTTCTCTTAATCCCTATAATCACGTTATAGATGTGTTGTATATATTTTTTGTTGGTCTACTTTTTAGGCCTGTTGGCAATATTATTATGGGCATTTTTGCTGACCACCTTGGTAGAAAAAAATTAATGATTATATCATTAGCC
>BMAH01000209.1 GCA_014132615.1 Gammaproteobacteria bacterium | reverse complement strand
TCCTTTTCCACCCAACTCACTGCAAGCAAAATCAATTACATTAACTGGCGCTACGTTATTTAATTATATTGCTACAGAAGAAGAATTAACTAATCGTTCTTACGATGTGTTAAATGCAATGAGAGAGGGTTGGTTAAAGTTGAAAATAGATTATGTTTATCCTTTGGATCAAGCTGCTAAAGCGCAGGAAATGTTAGAAAGTAGAAAAACTACGGGTAAGGTAATTTTGAAAATTGGTGATTGAGGCCGACTTAGTAGCTTCGTAATTACAGCCTTGTCATCCTTGAGCGTAGCGAAGGATCTGTTAGCTAGAAAACTAAAACAGATCCTTCGCTACGCTCAAGGATGACAGCGATACCTCATCACTTTTCCATATTAAGCAACATTTACATTCACAATAGCAGCGCTTTTGGGATGAGATTCTCTCATTACCAACACTAACACCCCAGCAATCATCAATAAAATAAGATAAGGTATAAACGCATAATATAAAGTAGCAATGCTAACGCCGTCTGCCTGTAGATAATAAGAAGGTAAAGAAATCATTAATCCACCTATTACAAACATAGAACCATTTACTAAAGATGAGGCAGCGCCTATAAAACGTGGCTCTACGGATTCTGCAGCACTGGCAAACGCTAACATATGCACACTGTTACCAAAACCGAAAATTAGGCAAAGTATGATGGCGAGTGTAAATGTCAGAGGTAAAAAGAGTAAACCTAATAAAGCTAGGATTTGTATCCCCATACCTGTTAAAGCAGGAATTTTACGAGAGTACATACGTTCAGACCAACTTGGCAGCGTAAAACAGCCAACGGCCAAACCCAGCCAAATCATAGAGGCTGCCGTATTTGCATCAAAAACAGGTATACCATGTGCAGCAATAATTTTGGGTGCCCACACTATACCCAACGCTAATTGACAGCCTAATACTATACCGCCCCATACCATGCACATTACAACCTGCTTAGTGCGTATTGCTGATACTAAACCTATTCCAATATTTTTTAGTAAGGAGGTATGTTGAGTTTTGACGATAGGAGCGGGATCACGCAGCCAAATAACAGCGAGAA
>BMAH01000208.1 GCA_014132615.1 Gammaproteobacteria bacterium | reverse complement strand
GAGGAATATTGAGGCAATAAAGCATTCACAAATTGCAGAGCCTGATGTGCAAAACAATTAGCTCAAGCGACGACGACACCACTTTCAACGACATTTATCCCAGCAGCAGCACCACACCAGCCTGTAGATATATCAAAAATAGAGGAAAACTTTAAACCTTTGACTCAGCTTGCCAAAATTTATACAACTTTAGGTTTGGTGAAGGACTATTTATTACAAAGTAAACATTTTACTGCAAAGCAACATGCCGAAAGATTGAAGGCCTTAAAGGAAATTTTAGAAAAATTTAATCGAGCTGAAAAAATTCCAGAAGTAGAAAAGTTAATAGAATGTATTCAAATACATATAGATAGATTTGCACCTTCTACCAACAAAAATGATGACCACAAACAACCTATTTCTTTAAATAACTCCAAATTAGCAGATATATCAGAAATACAGGAAACATTTAGGCCTTTGGCTGAAAGGGCGAATATGTATGCCGCTTTAAAAAAGGTGAAAGTTTATTTATCCGAAAGTGAGCGGTTTACCCCTGAGCAACATGCTAAACAGTTGAAAGTCTTAAAAGAAAACTTAGAGACCTTTAATCGTGTTTATATAGATTCTGATGTCTCGCTTTTAATCCAATGTATTCAAAAGCATATAGAAAAGTTCAATTCCTTAACCTATCAAGCAGACTTGCATCCAAACTTATCACTTCCTCTGGTAAGTAGAGGAAACTTTGTCTCATCCACAGCCTCACCAAAAGTAAAGCCTGGCGCCAACCCAAGCAGAAAACCAACTAGGGGGATAACACCCTTAAAGCCTACATCCGTACTTAATTTACCTGATGAATTATTAGTGCAAATAATCGACCAAGTTTCCACTCTTCCCATTCAAGCGCAAGCTCGCTCTCTTGCCGCCTTGTCACTAACCTGCACGAAGTTTGCTAGCATTCTGCAGCCAATCACCGGAAGCTGGCCTACCACTTTCAAACGAATAGAGCTAAAACCTAACTTTGCCACTACCTCCAACTCTAAAAAAGATATCTCCTTGCAAAAAGCTAGGCAGTATATTAATCGCTTAATTAGTCCACTTAGTGCAAATTGCATCTCAGCATTGAGAAAGCTTTTAAATGGTAAAATTTACCCAAGGGAGCATTCTGGTCAATTAGCAATTATCATTGATTTAATTGAAAACCATATAAATAGTAAGTTGGTAACAGAAAGTAAACGGGGACATTTTTTAC
>BMAH01000207.1 GCA_014132615.1 Gammaproteobacteria bacterium | reverse complement strand
GCAGCAGAAACAACAGCGGATTCTAGTATTTCCTTAAACCGCTTACCCGGATTTTAATGGGGATGAATTGGAAAAGGCGTTAGATTATTTTGCGACAAGGGAAAGACGGTTTGGTAAAACAGAAGCTGCGCCTGCAGTAGTTGAATAGCGTATACTTTCATCCTGAGCCTATACTGTCATCCTGAGCGTAGCGAAGGATCTGCTTTAGTTTTGTAAGAAAACAGATCCTTCGCTACGCTCAGGATGACAGTATAGGCTCAGGATGACAGCAAATTAATAAAGGCAATGATCCTCGATGTCCGCTGCGCTCCCATCGCTGCACTTAACCTTGCAATGTATCAAACCGTATGGTTAACCCAACGTTTAACACCGGTGTATTTAAGCTATCTTTTAACGCCATAATCTGGCTATAACTTGCTTGCACACCTATGATAGGCGTAAAGGCGTAACGCAATCCTAAAATAGGTTCTATGATAGAGCCGCCGCTTAATGCTAAGCCGCCGCCACCGCCTGCGCCCACCAATACTTCACCAAAGAATTGCAATTTATCGTGGTAAAACTGCCTGGTTTGCATACCGGGTCCTATCATACCTGTTGCATAACCGCCCGCATGATAGCCTTGATAAGCAGCGGCACCTTGATAGCTAAAAAAGAAAGTCGGCGTGAATAATTGATCGAATTGTACGCCTACTAAATTAATTGCAGATGTGTCATCAAAGTAATGACGTTGTACATACCAATAAGTTTGGTTAAATGCTTGAATACGCCATCCCTGTATCGTGTAATGACTTGGTAATGGTGTCGGGCTATCTTTTCCAGTCGCAAAATTTAAGTGGTATAACAATTCACCTGTGACAGGGACGACTCTGAATTGGCCCTTGGGCGACCAGATATAACCGCTAGATATTCTAAATGCAAAACTATTGCCAAGTGGAATTTCTAGGCCTAACTGAGGATTAAGTAAAAAACCCCCGCCAGTATCAACCAATCCGCCACCGCCTGCGCCTATACCTAATTGAGGCACCAAAGCAAAACCACTACTGCCTAAATGATAGTGATAACCTAGTCCACCTAGCACATCCATATAACCATTAGGGATACCACTAAATGCACCTGCTGCTTTTAACCACCAGAAAGTATTATCCGTAAAGTAATGATCTAATTCAGCACCGACTAATTTAATTGTGCCATCTTGCACATTACCATCGACGTTTAAGGTACCCGCTCGTTGGAAATAAGCTTGCAAAAGAATACCGAAATCGTTGCGTTGGAAGCCTAAATATTTACCTAAAGGTAATTTGAAATCAGATAAGGCAGGTAAATAACACCACTGATCATGAGGAGATAAATAATAAAAATCGGTTGATAAATCTAAGTCTAAACCAATTTGACCGCTTTGAACTTGTCCGTCTGGGAAGCTGATATAGCTGTAATGTAAGCCCAATTTAGCCCAAGGGAAGGCATAAGAAATACCAACTGAAGGGCGCAACATTAATCCGCCGCCTACCAGTGAAGACTTACCACCGCCACCACCTACAAACATACTTGCATCCGCCCACCAATGTGGAGCAAATTCTCTGTGATAACCGCCTGCGATACCTAAAGTAAATAATCCACCTTGTGAACCAGTAACTGAACCATAGGCGCCTATCCCAGCATAAATATTAGGGGTTATATCGCCAAAATAATTGATACCCACTAACCCCATGTCTTCTATGTCATTAGGCATAGACATGTTATCAAAGCTAAAGCGGAAAAATCCGGGTAAGCGGTTTAAGGAAATACTAGAATCCGCTGTTGTTTCTGCTGC
>BMAH01000206.1 GCA_014132615.1 Gammaproteobacteria bacterium | reverse complement strand
ACATAGTACTTCCTTTTAAATAAAAAATAATTCAAATAGTTTAATTACACGGGTTCAGCTAATTCAGTCACAAAAGCAACACCTAACTTCGCATAATCTGTCATATGTTCTAAAGATAGCTTTTCCATAGTGTCTTGAGAGGAATGAATATAGGGATTGCTGTTTTCAAATTTGGCTTCGGCAGGCATGGCAGCGATATAACCTTGTTTTGTCCAGCTAGCATGATCACTGCATGCATAACCGCAGCTAGTAAATTGGACAGGTTTTTTAACGTAAGCAGATTAAACAAACTCATCCTTGCGGTGGATTTATGGATGTGACTAGGGAATGGAATAAATTTACTGAAAAAAATATTGTTACACCAACTTCAGCTAAGATTTTTCTAATTAAAAACACACAAACGCCTATTAATTCTAATCTCAAAACTTCATATCAAATTAAATATGAAGCACAGGTTAATCAATTATTAGCCCAAATTAATCCTCAATCCATGTGGAATAACTTAACTACTCTAACTAACTTCAATGATAGATACGCTAATTCTGACAATGGCGTTGAAGCTGCTAATTGGTTAAAAGCTCAAATTGAAAACTTAGCTAAGCAATATAACCGTGAAGATGTCACCGTCACTTATGTGAAAACTGGTAGATATAAACAACCGTCTGTGGTAGCAAAAATTGGTAACCAAACTGAAGCAGGTATAGTTATTGGTGGCCATATGGACACCTTGTCTAACGGCAGAAAACCAGGCGCTGACGATGACGGCTCTGGCAGCGCTACGACACTTGAAGTAGCACGCACTTTACTCGCATCAGGCATGCAGTTTAAAAAACCTATTTACGTTATTTTTTATGCAGCCGAAGAAGAAGGCTTAGTAGGTTCAGGATATGTAGTTTCTGAATTTAAGAAAAAAAATATCCCTGTTGATGCAGTGATTCACTTTGACTTAACTGGCTATGCTTATAAAAATCAATCTACCATGTGGTTAATTAGCGACTATACCAACAA
>BMAH01000205.1 GCA_014132615.1 Gammaproteobacteria bacterium | reverse complement strand
GTTAAAAAGCTCTCTTCTTGGTAAAAAAGCCCCCAATCTAGGTATTGCCGCCTAAAATTGGGACCTGATTCGAATAAGTTGTGAGATTGTGAATTGATTAAGCGTATAGGCAGTAAGCTCGCTAACTCTGAAACCGTAGAAACATCTTTTTCTGCAATGCGTATTTTGACTTTACCTTGAGCGTCTCTTTCCGTTCCCACTGGAATTTGCATATCGGCATCATTAACTAAACGGCTAAAAAGTGAGAATTTATCACTTGAATGTCTAATTAATCGCGACATAGCACTACTTCTAAAGGATTTACCAATGCCTAAGTAATAAATCGCTTCCAATAAACTTGTTTTCCCACTGCCATTCTTCCCATACAACACATTAATACCTATCGTACAAGGCGAAAGCTCAACTTTAGTTAAATTCCGAAAATCGGTGATACAAAGAGAAGAAACGGGCATGGCTTTTTCGCTATAAAATGCTTAATTTAAGCTACTTTATGCTTGATTTGATTGTGATTCAACTAACAATTTTAAACAACCTGTCATCCTGAGCGTAGCGAAGGATCTGCTTTGTTTCCAGCTGCTAACTGCTAAATTAAAGCAGATCCTTCGCTACGCTCAGGATGACAGGTTGTTGATTACAGCTAAAAATACAGTCGTTACAATCTCATGGGCATAATGACGTATAAACTATTTTCGCCTTCGATTAGCACGCCGTCATTGGGGCCTTTGAAAATACACTTTATTACCTTAGTAGTCACAGCCGAAACAACATCTAATAAATAGGCCACATTAAAGCCAATCTCTAAAGGTTCACCGCTATATTCTAGTTGTAACGCTTCTTCTGCTTGTTCTTGATCAGAATTATTTGCTGTAATACGTAACTTGCTAGGTTCTAACTGAAAACGTACGCCGCGGAATTTTTCGTTAGACAAAATAGATGCACGAACCAAGGCTTGCTTAATGACTTCTCTATCGCCTGTTGCCATCGTCGCACCACGTGGTATTAATTTGTTATAGTCTGGATATTGAGCATTTATCAGCTTTGAAGTAAAAATATAATCAGGTGTAACTAAACGAAAACGGCTATCGCCAATATTAATCGCCGCAGCGCCTTCCTCATCCACACCGGTTAAGCGTATGACTTCCAATACACTTTTACGGGGCAAAATCACCTTAGCTTGAACATTACCAATATTGTCGTCTGTTAGTGTTGCCAAGGCCAATCTGTGTCCGTCAGCGGCAACACTTTTGATTGTATTTTCAGCAATATCTAATAAAGTTCCATTTAAATAATGACGTACATCTTGTTGACCCATAGCAAAATGAGTTTTAGTTAAAAGATTTTTTAATTGACCTTGCTTTAAGCTAAATTGAACAGAGTAGTCACTGTCTTCTAGACTTGGGAAGTCCTGTGGGGGCAATGTATTTAACATAAAGCAACTTAAACCAGCTCTCACCACTAAGTAATTTTTTTCTAACGACAAGCGAATAGCGATACCATCTGGTAAGGTACGGCAAATATCAAATAACTTTCTTGCTGAGACTGTGGTGCTACCTTCTGCAGATTTTGAATCCAATTTCACAAAACCAATTAGCTCAATCTCAAGATCCGTTCCTGTAAGCAACAATTGGTTATCTTTAATGGTCAATAAAACGTTAGAAAGGATAGGAAGTGTCTGTTTTTTTTCAACAACGCCGCTTACTGCTTGCAGCGGTTTTAATAGAGCTTCGCGTTGTACAATGATATCCATAGGCCATTTCTCAGCTTAAGTAGTTAATATTCGCAATAAATTGGTATAGTCTTCTTCAATATCAGCATCAGACTGACGCAATTCTGCAATCATACGGCAAGCATGCAAAACTGTTGTATGATCACGGCCGCCAAAGGCATCACCAATTTCAGGTAAACTATGATTGGTTAATTCTTTTGCAAGCGCCATCGCAATTTGTCTGGGTCTTGCTACTGAGCGATTACGTCGCTTAGATAGCAGATCAGCCACTTTGATTTTGTAATATTCAGCAACAGTACGCTGTATATTTTCAACTGTTACTAATTTATCTTGCAATGCTAATAAATCTCGCAATGCTTCTTTAACAAAATCCAACGTTATGGCTCTGCCAGTGAAATGAGCATTGGCAATGATGCGCTTTAAAGCACCTTCTAATTCTCTTACATTAGAACGTATACGTTTTGCGACAAAAAAAGCAACCTCATAAGGTAAATTGACATTTGCTTGTTCAGCTTTGCTCATTAAAATGGCTACGCGCGTCTCTAATTCCGGCGGCTCAACGGCAACAGTTAATCCCCAACCAAAACGGGATTTTAATCTTTCTTCAACGCCATTAATTTCTTTAGGATATCTATCACAGGTTAAAATAACTTGCTGCTGGCTTTCTAATAACGCATTAAACGTATGGAAAAACTCTTCCTGTGTTCTATCTTTACCCGCAAAAAATTGAATATCATCTATTAAGAGTGCATCGACATTGCGATAGTAGCGCTTAAATTCATTCATGGCATTCGTTTGCAATGCCTTAACCATATCTGCCACAAAGCGCTCAGAATGCAAGTAAAGCACCTTAGCGTTAGGATTATTACGTATAATTTGATTACCTATAGCATGCATTAAATGGGTTTTGCCTAAACCCACGCCGCCATAAAGAAATAAAGGGTTATAAGCTACCGCTGGATTATCCGCTACTTGAGAGCAAGCAGCCTTTGCCAATTGGTTAGATTTACCTTCCACAAAAGTATCGAAGGTATATTCAGGATTCACATTATTTGGATAAACTCTATTTTCATTTTGCGCAGCAGGAGCTGATCTTGTTACATGCGAAACCGAGGCAATAGGTGCGGGTTGATTTTCAGCAATAGGCTTATTAATGATTTCCTGCCGCTTACTGCCAATTTCTAGTGCAACCAAAGGAGGAGGTTGGTTGTCGCTAAATTGCTCTACTAATTCTTTAATACGCGCCAAAAAACGCTCCGCTATCCAATCTAAAACAAAACGATTTGGCGCAAGTAAAATTAGCCTGCCCTCTGCCATTTCAGCTTGTAATGGACGTATCCACGTATTGAATTGCTGAGAAGGAAACTCACCCTCAAGAGAATGTAAACATTTTTCCCATAATGACACTGGGCGCTCCTCCATTTTTATTTTTAAACTTATGCGTAAGGACGTGCATAACTACACTATCCCATTCCACAAAACAAGATCAGTAAGAAATTAATGTTGCTACAAGCTAGATTCTATCTCTGTGTAGAAAAAATCCTAAATATAAGGCAACAAGAGTTACAATAAGGTGGAAAATATTATCAGCTAAATTAAGCGGCATCATCATAAAACCTAAGTCGCCTTTCCAAAAAAAACCAACGATAGTTATGAGAGCGTAGACAATACCAAACACTTGAAAAAATAAACGTGCATACCGATAGCTGATAGCTGCCATTATGGCTAAAACGCCGGTGATAATATGAAATAAATTATGCATAGTATCAACCGCAAACATGCCTAACAATAGACCGTTTGGCATAAATTCAGGCAAGAAGCCGGCAACGCCTGCAAAAATAAATCCAATGCCAAAAAGAATAGCCAATATCCGTAATAGCATAAACACCTCCATGTGATTTTAGGGTTTTAGAGTATAATGTACTCAATAGAACGCTAGCTATCTTACACGATTCATATTATCCTCACATCAGCTTTATCCCATCGAGAAAAAACTATGTCCCCAAAACCAGTAATTTTAGTTGACGGCTCATCGTATTTATATCGCGCATTTCATGCACTGCCTGCGCTCGCTAACTCCAAAGGTTTTCCAACCGGCGCTGTATACGGCATGATCAATATGTTAAAGCGCTTACTTGCTGACTACCAACCAGAACATATGGCCGTCATTTTTGATCCTAGAGGTAAAACGTTTAGAGACGAGATATACGCTGAATATAAAGCCAACCGCAAAGAAATGCCTAGCGAGTTAGCACAACAAGTCAGCATGATACACGATGCTATTAAAGCATTAGGTTTGCCTCTCATTATGATTGAGGGAGTAGAGGCAGACGATGTGATCGGTACACTAGCTGTTGCTGGTACCAAATTAGGATTAACTATTTTAGTTTCAACGGGCGATAAGGACTTAGCACAATTAGTTAATGAGCAAGTTAGCTTAATTAACACTATGTCTAATACGTTACTCACTCCTCAGTCTGTAAAAGAAAAATTTGGTGTTCCGCCGCATGCAATTATCGATTATTTAACACTCGTAGGTGATAGCTCAGACAACATTCCAGGTGTTCCTTTGGTCGGCCCAAAAACAGCAGCGAAATGGTTAGAGCAATACGGTTCTTTAGATAATTTAGTGGCTAATGCTAGTAATATCAGCGGTAAAGCAGGTGAAAATTTACGTGCTAGCATTCATCAATTTTCTTTAACCAAATCACTAGTCACCATTAAAAC
>BMAH01000204.1 GCA_014132615.1 Gammaproteobacteria bacterium | reverse complement strand
ATAATTTCACCGTCTGTCGATTGCAATCCTTTATTGACAGCATGCGTTTGCCCTTTATCAGGCTCTGAGACAAAACGCAATTTATCTGTATACTGTTTTAAAATAGATATCGTGTTATCACTGCTTGCTCCATCCATAACGATATAATCTAACTCATAAGCTGCATCTTGCTGAGCGAGCACACTTTGTATAGTGCGCTCTATGAATTCACCTTGATTGTAAGACGGTGTGATAATCGATATTTTCATGCGGTAACTTCTTGTCGGCCGTAGATATCTTCAAAACGCACAATGTCATCTTCACCTAAATAAGAACCTGTTTGCACTTCAATTAAATGTAAAGGTTCTTGCGCATTATTTTCTATGCGATGTTTAGCATTAACCGGAATGTAAACAGATTGGTTCTCTGTTAAATCAAAACACTCTTCATCACGCGTAACCGTTGCGACGCCACTTATAATCACCCAATGCTCAGATCTATGTCTGTGCAATTGTAAAGAAAGTTTAGCACCTGGCTTTACCACTATGTGTTTGATTTGGTATTGATTGGTTTTATTTAATGTTTCGTAAAAACCCCAAGGTCTATAAACGCGATGATGCGATTCTGCTTCTTCACGTTTTTCTGTTTTTAAAGCAGATACTAACGATTTTATATCCTGGCATTTGTCTTTATGCGCTACTAATACCGCATCTGCTGTTTCCACTATCGCTACATTAGATAGGCCGACTACCGCTAACAAACGTTTATCTGCACGTAAATAGGAATCAGAAACTTGCTCAGTAAACACTTCCCCACGTGTCACATTGCCCGCTTGATCTTTTTCACTAATATCCCACAACACATCCCAGGATCCCACATCACTCCAATCAGATGCTAAAGGGACAACGGCTATATTTTCTGCTTTTTCCATCACAGCAAAGTCAATCGACTCACTGCGTATAGCATGAAAAGATTGATTGAGGCGTAAATAATCTAGATCAGACGTAATTTCACTTAATGCTTTTTCACTTGCTGATAAAATATCAGGGGCAAATTGCTGCATGGCTTTTAAGAAGGTCGATGCTCTAAACAAAAACATACCGCTATTCCAAAAATAACGACCTGAAGCAACATATTCTTTAGCAATTTCTAAATTCGGTTTTTCTACAAAAGAGGCGACTTTATATCCTTCACCTTGTGCTTCTCCTTTTAGTATATAACCATAACCCGTCTCAGGTTTAGTTGGCACTATACCAAAAGTAACTAATTGACCTTGATTCGCTAATAGAGCGCCTGCTTGCACTGCTTCTAGCAATTGCACGGTATCAGTAATCACATGATCTGCAGGCATCACAAAAAGCAGGGGGTCATTTTCTTGGTTGATTGTATGCAAAGCAGCAATGGTAGCAGCAGGCGCAGTGTTTCTTCCGACTGGCTCCAAAAATATCTGTGCTTGAGCAAATCCTGCTTCGCGTAATTGTTCTGCGACAATAAAACGATATTCCTGATTACATATGATAATAGGTTCTGCACTTACTACGCCTTGTATGCGCAATAGCGTATTTTGCAGCATGCTTTTATCATTTACTAAAGGTAGTAATTGCTTGGGATGAATGGTTCTTGATAATGGCCACAACCTTGTGCCTGAGCCTCCACATAAAATTACTGGAACAATTGTATTAGTTACCAATCCCATTTCTTACTCTCCTTATCTGCAAGCTATAAGCACGGTATGCTTAAC
>BMAH01000203.1 GCA_014132615.1 Gammaproteobacteria bacterium | reverse complement strand
ATTAAATATAGTCATTAAAGATTTTCTTCTTGACGTCAGTAAACTATCTAAATAGCATTAGTTGACTAAAAAATTAGAGAAAAAATATGGCGCTTTTTACGCAAGCAGAAGCAGAGAAAATCTATTATCTGCCATTTAATGATTTATTGTTTCATGCTCACTCCATTCATAGAGAAAATTTTGATGCAAATCAAATGCAAATGTCCCGGTTGATTTCAATTAAAACAGGCGGTTGCCCAGAAGATTGTGGTTATTGTAGTCAATCTGTGCATAGCAATATACGCATGAAAGCTACAAAATTAATGGACGTCCAAGCTGTTATTGAAGATGCAAAAACAGCTAAAGCACAAGGGGCAAGCCGAGTCTGTATGGGTGCTGCATGGCGCAGTCCTAAAGAGCGTGATATGCCGCTATTAATAGAGATGATTAAACAAGTTAAGGCCTTAGGTGTCGAAACGTGTATGACCTTAGGTACGTTAACGCGCGAACAAGCAGAGATATTACAAACAGCTGGTTTAGATTATTATAATCACAACATTGATACCTCTGAAGATTATTATCCTTCGATTATTTCAACTCATACATTTAATGACAGGTTGACTACCTTGCAACATGTTCGTGATGCCGGTATGAAGGTTTGCTGTGGCGGCATTTTGGGAATGGGTGAAAGCGAGATAGATAGAATTAAAATGTTAGTCACACTTGCTAATTTAGACATACCACCAGAAAGTGTAACACTTAATAAATTAATTCCCATCGCAGGTACAAAGGTAGCACATGTTAATGAAATAGGATCTATTGAGTTTATTCGTGTCATCGCCTTAGCGCGTATTTTAATTCCTACCGCCTGGATTCGCCTTTCAGCTGGCCGAACAACAATGGATGATGTTATGCAAGCACTATGCTTTTTCGCCGGAGCAAATTCAATATTTACTGGTGATAAATTACTGACAGCCGATAATCCTAACCAAACTCATGATAATGCACTTTTAGAACGTTTAGGAATGGCATGCTAGCTGCTTTAAAACGCTATGAAACAACCTTGCAGCGTTTTCAAAAAAAAGCGCGATTAAGGCGGTTAGAAAACGTTAATGGTATTCCATTTTCTACTAATGATTATCTTGCCCTAGCTGATTCAGTGCATTTAAAACAAGCTATACATCAATCATTAGCAAATGGAGTCAGCGTGGGCGCAGGTAGCTCGCGCTTAGTCGGCGGTAATCTCGCTATTTTTGAAGAATTAGAAGAATTAGCCGCTGATTTTTTTGGTAGTGAAAGAGCATTATTTTTTAATTGCGGCTATATGGCAAATCTCGCTCTTTTTGCAACACTACCACAAAGGCAAGATCATGTATTTTATGATGAATATGTTCATGCTAGTGTTATAGATGGCATTAGAAAGGGTAAAGCTGAAGCGACAGCATTTAAACACAATGATTAAACTGACTTACAAAATAAAATTCAGCTTTGGCGACATCATCATCCACAGGGTTACCCATGGATTGCCGTAGAAAGTTTATATTCTATGGAAGGTGATTTCGCCTCATTAACTC
>BMAH01000202.1 GCA_014132615.1 Gammaproteobacteria bacterium | reverse complement strand
GAATTTACTCTAAACCAATTCCCACCCATAGTTCTTGCCTTGCTGATTTGAAATTAAATTATATATATTATTTTGCGCACATAATACACAATATGAGCATGGCTTGCAATTAACTAGTAGGTATCTTTGCTCTATTTTTTAGATAAATTTGGCTTTTTATACTAGCTCCTCAATTTAATAAACATATTGAGGAGTAGAGATGCCAAAAAAAACAAACAAAACAAACAAATATAGCCCAATGTGATTTTATGGCATCGGAGGTTGGTGAGGAAATTCGTGAAAGAGAAATAAAGAAAGACGTAGCTTGGAGTGTTACTCTTTTTACATGCGGTATCTCTCTCCCAGTGACGCTTCCTTACGTGGGATATCAAAAAAGAAAATAAAGAAATTACGTGAAGAGGAGAATGAATTAAATAAAGAGATTGAAGAAGCTCAAGAACAAAGACGTAATGCTTTGTAGCGGCAGTGAGTGATGCAAGTAGGCTTTAACAGTAATAAGTTAAAGCCTGCTTGTATTTTACACTCTATTATTTAAAACATGTGTCAATGTAGTTTGTACATCAGACACATCTAAGTTTGTTGAAGATAAACTAGCAATTTTATCTGTGATTTCTAAGGGGATTTTATTAAAATTAGTTTGATGGTCATTGTAATGTCTATGAGCTTGTCTGAATAAAGAGAAATAATTATTTTTCTGCCTCATTAGCTGCATGAAGTAATTTAAATCAGCATGAACAAATGAATTTTTTAATCTGTTAGAGGCTTCAGGAGAGAAAATAATTTCTTTATCAAGCTGGGAATCGCAGCTAATTTCAAGCTTTAGTTTATAGAAAAAGCTCTTCAGGGCACTCTCCAGATTAGGTTTATGAAGATGATTAAGTGCATTGCTATCATTAATGAGAATTTGGATTCGTCCATCTTCTCTTACGCTGAATTTACTTTTTATTATAAATTCCCATTCCTTGGAATCCCAACCATAAATTTCATCGTCCTCAGTTTCAGAATTCCAACTATGCATATAACCTTGTGCACTTAGACATTGAGAAAATAAATTCTCTTTAGCTAGTAAATTA
>BMAH01000201.1 GCA_014132615.1 Gammaproteobacteria bacterium | reverse complement strand
CATGAAAAGTAGGACTCCAGCAATTAGAATCCATTCACGTCTTGCACTCAATCACATTGAGAAAATCATTGTCGATTAAAAATCATGGTATTAGTAAAAATGGGATCGGCCGGATTTGAACCGACGACCTCAGGTACCCAAAACCCGAATCATACCAAGCTAGACCACGATCCCGATGTGTGTGCAAATTTTTTGCCCCAATTTAAGCTCTGCATGATTTTAAATAAGATATCCAAGTCATCCCAACCATTGCAAATTGAGGATTATGTCAAAGCAGGTAAGATTGCATCAGAGGTTCGCGAGCTTGCAAGAAAAAAAGACTGGGTTGGAAAGACACTATATGAGATATGTGAAACAGTCGAGTCTGAAATAAAAAGTCGCGGGGGAAAATGCGCATTTCCAGTAAACGCAAGTCTTAATGAAATTGCGGCTCACTACACAGCAGAGCCAAACGATCCCAAAGTTCTGACAAGCTCAGACTTGATCAAAATTGATCTCGGAGTTCAGATAAACGGATACATCGCAGACACTGCCGTAACAGTGTCATATGATCCAGAGTCTGCAATTCTAGTAGACACTGCAGAAGAGGCATTAAAAGCTGCAATGGCAATGGTAAAGGAAGGAACCAAGTCAAGCGACATCGGAAGGACCATCCAGAAGACAGTGATGCAGTACAACCTAAAACCAATTGCAAATCTTTCTGGGCACTCCCTTGAACAGTACACAATTCACGCTGGAAAATCGATTCCAAACATGTGGTCAATCGGATCTTTTTCATTATCCACCAAAGAGGCGTATGCGTGTGAGCCCTTTGTCACAACATCAAAGGGTTTAGGGTTTGTGCGAGAGGGCAAGACAAAAAACATCTTTGGCCTAGTCTCTCGCAAAAAGACAAAAAATGAAAATGCAAACAAGCTTGCAGACCAAATCTGGGAGACATGCAACATGCTGCCATTTGCACTAAGATGGTTTACAAAAGACAGAGATGAAAAAGAGACTAGAGCATTACTTGATGAACTGATCAAAAACAAGACTGTTCGTGCATATCCAGTCCTAAATGAGGCAAATGGTCAGAGAGTCGCACAGGCAGAACACACATTCATTCCAACAGAAAATGGCGCGATAATTACTACTCTATAGATTGCCCAAATATCTTTGAAATCATAGTTTGGGCTTTGCAGGCATCGCACTGTGTGCCTTGTGCAAAAAGGCAGTCCCCTTCTTTGAATTTTCTTTTAGATTCTTTTTTGCATGATTGACATTTTTCCACGGTGTATGCCATGATGGTTTTTTCCTTTTTAGAAAATATCATTGCGGCACCCCCAATGTGTTTCCAACACCGACTACCAACACGCCTTGGCCTGCCTTGGTGTTTTCCTGTATTGTCTGATAGACTTGTAATTCGACTTCGTCTGCCTTGTCTGCGATTTCTTT
>BMAH01000200.1 GCA_014132615.1 Gammaproteobacteria bacterium | reverse complement strand
ATATAAATGCAGTGGCAAAATTAAAACCTAGTAATTTATATGGGCCTTGGGAAAATTGTGCAATGGCAAAAATACCCTAATATGGGGTTAAGTAACTCATAGCTCAATAAGCTATTGTAAATTATATGCAGGCAATAGTGCAGAAGTTACGATTGATGCAAGCGGGGTAACACTTACATCAGTCGTATACCAACTCAACAAGCCGGTTTTTTTAGGAATTGAATATTCCTCTAAGATTAAAAAGCCCTAACTGGATGCAGTGCTTTTTTGAAAACTATATCGTCCTGCAAAAAGAATGTGTACCCAGGCAATAGGTGAGATTCTAGCAAATTCATCAATAATTTCTTATGGGGCGCCATTCGCAATCATTTTTTCATAAACTGTATTTAAAATTGTACTGTTGTAAGCAACGATACAATTGGCAATGAGCCTTGCTGTGGGAATTTAATTTTCGAATGAAATTGCTTTGAGTATTTTCTTGTATTATCAGTGATATCAATATGCGTAAAATGCCTCTTTTTTGCGATTTTATCCGATGAATATTAATTTTTTGATGTGACTTTCGCTCGCTTGATGTAAGTGGCGATAACACTTACATCAATCGTATCCCAGCTCAACAGGCAGGATTTTTAGGAATTGAATATTCGCTGTGAGCGTCTCATCGTTCAAACTTAAAAAGCCCGAACTGCACGAACGCGAAAGTTACTACTATTTGTGCTAGTTGTTACAATGCCAGTAAGAAAATTCACGCTAAATGCTTGCGAATTCAAAGTACCTTGAGTAGAACTCCAATAGCTAGCGGATGCTGGTGTACTACCTCCGCACGCTGACCAAAACGTCGTATTACCTAAAGCAATGCTCGAAGTTGATTGAGCATACAATGTGGCAAGTTCATCTTGAGAGGGAAGATACCAGGCTGTACAAGCAGTGCAAGTATCACCATCGACTGTATAACTATTTGCGGCACTAGCTGCAGGGAAAATACCGATTGTCGACAAGATTGCATTTGTGTTTGTCTCGCCTGTGAAATATGTTTTTTGCGGGGTTGGCGTTACCGTTGTTGACCCGCCGCTTTGCCATGCCATAGTCGATGAGCTTAATGCATCTGTTGGTGTAGCAATTAACCCTTTCTGACCTGCGGGCGCATTGGCATCTGTGCTCGCATAGTAAACCACTCCACCGCCAAAACAACTGCCAACTGGGTGTGCTACCGCAGGGATAGTATTGAGTGCATTAACTTGTGCCTGAAGCACTGATAATGTGTTGTTGATTTGATTTTGAAGACTTGTTGCCGTATTTTGTAAAATAGCTGCCTATTGGTCTACATAATCTTTCGATGCAGGATTAGCGGCATATGTCATTGATGTCTACTTTTTTTTTATAATAGGTAGTAATTTTAATAACTTTAGTAGGTATGAGCAACATTTACTATGAAATGGCGAATCCCACTGATAAATGCCTAATATTAAGAGGTTGCTTGAAATGAACTGTTAATCAT
>BMAH01000199.1 GCA_014132615.1 Gammaproteobacteria bacterium | reverse complement strand
AACTAAAAGGACGTGAATAGCAATGTCAGGTGGTAATTCTAGCGAAGCGGCGCCTAGTAAAATGCCTGGTAACATGTAAGCAGGTGCCCAACCTATCGCAGAAGCAATATTGGCAATAGTAAATTGTATAGGCTTCATACCAAGCATGCCGGCAACAAGCGGAACAAGTGCTCGCACCGGCCCCACAAAGCGTCCTATGAATACACTCATGACGCCGTATTTATGAACAAAAAATTCACCTTTTGCTAAAATGCCGGGATTAGTTCGGAAAGGCCACATGTTACGTAAACGATCTTTAAAGTAATGACCTAGCCAATAGCTAACACCATCACCCACAATAGCGCCTAAGATAGCCTGCGTCATTTTCTTATCCATCAGTATTTACATTGCTTGTGCTGGTCCATATTCCATTATGGTTAATCAGGCTATCTTTCATTTCTTTAGAGGGATGCGCAATATCAGCTTAGATAACTTCATGCTGGCATTTACTTTACTGGGCCAAAAACAAGTTCTTTTGCCTTTAATAGTCGTTTTATTTGCCTGGTTGCTTTACATAAAACGCGCCAGGGTCGCTTTACATGTTTTAGCGTAATGTATTCACCGTAGGTTCAATTTTGACTGGTATGCGGGAAAGTTTATCTGCGCCGCGTTGTTTATTAAGTGGTTTGGTTTCCATCATCTTATCCTGGGCTTTTATTAGCTTATCGGTATTGGGCGCTAGTATACCCCAATTTTTTGCGTAAATAATTGGTTAATTTGTTTCCCGTTTCCTGTAAGCATGTGAGGCCGCCTAAGGTAGAAAACTGGGTCATTTCTAATTGCTGAAAACCGCAGGGGTTAATACGGGTGAAGGGAGATAAATCCATATCGACATTAAAAGCAATGCCGTGATAAGCGCGGCCTTGTTTGACGCGTAAACCTATAGAGCAAATCTTCTTTCCATTTACGTAGACGCCTGGTGCTTCTCGTTTGGAGTTGGCAGTAATGCCATATTCCGCCAATAGCTCAATAACAATATCTTCGAGTAAGGTGACAAAATCTCTAATAGTCAATTGCTTACGTTTAATATCTATTAAGGTGTACATCATCAATTGGCCAGGACCGTGATAGGTGACTTGGCCGCCTCTGTCAGTTTGAATAATGGGTATTTGGCCAGGGTTTAAAACGTGTTCTGCTTTGCCATTTTGGCCTTGAGTGAAGACAGGATGGTGATATAGCAGCCAAACTTCATCGGGAGTTTCTTCTGTTCTATCTCGGGTAAAACGCTGCATAGCTTCAAAGCAAGTTTGATAATTTTGCAGGCCTAGCCATTTTATTAAAAGAGAATCTTGTGTCATAGCGCCATTAGTAC
>BMAH01000198.1 GCA_014132615.1 Gammaproteobacteria bacterium | reverse complement strand
CTTTCATGCAATATCACTAGCGGATACTTTTCTTTTATCAAACACTATATAACTTATTGCATCCCTCGATTCTGTAGCAAATTTATGCTACTCTTTCCGCAAATTATTTAGTGCAGAGAAGGATGTTATTATGTCAGTTATGCAAGAATTAGCCGCAACAATTAGCGTGCTTAGCAGTCGTGGTAAAGGTATTTTAGCCGCCGATGAAAGCACCCCTACTATTACCAAACGTTTTCAAGCAGTGGGCATAGAATCAACCGAAGACACCCGCCGTGCTTATAGAGAAATGCTAATCAATGCGCCTGGTTTTAACCAATACGTGGCAGGCGTTATTCTATTTGAAGAAACCCTCAATCAAACAACCAGCAAAGGCGTTCCTTTTGCGCAAGCTCTCAAAGGTTTAGGGGTATTAGCAGGTATCAAAGTTGACAAAGGGCTAGTACATTTAGCTAATACCGTTGATGAAAATGTAACCCAAGGTTTAGACGGCTTACCAGAACGTTTAGCTGAATACAAAGCAAAAGGTGCAAGTTTTGCAAAATGGCGTGCCACTTACACCATTTCAGCTACCACCCCTAGCCAATTAGCGATTGATACGAATGCAGAAGTCTTAGCACGTTATGCTGCTATCTGCCAAGAAGCCGGCATCGTTCCTATTGTGGAGCCTGAAGTATTAATCGATGGTGAACATACTATTGAACAATGTGAAGCCGCTTCACTCCCCGTATTTCAAGCGGTATTTGATGCACTTTATCGCCATAAAGTGAAATTAGAATACATTGTATTAAAGCCAAGCATGGTAATTAGCGGCAAAGGCAGTGCGCAAAAAGCAACCGTTGCTCAAGTGGCAGAAGCAACTGTACGTGTATTGCGACGTACAGTCCCAGCGGCTGTTCCCACTATTAACTTTTTATCTGGCGGCCAATCTTCAGAACAAGCCACCGCCCATTTAAGCCTCATGAATCAAACAAGCAATTTACCTTGGAATGTCAGCTTTTCTTACGCAAGAGCATTGCAAGACTATGCAATGAAAACATGGCAAGGACAAAGTGCTAACGTAGAAGCAGCGCAAAAAGCCTTTATCAAGCGCGCGAGATTAAATAGCTTAGCAGCCAAAGGTGAATATAAAGAAAGTATGGAAAAAGAAGACATTTCTTTAGTTGCCTAATCTCTATCACTATCCATGCCGGGTTTACATGATGCAAACCCGGCTCATTATCAAAAGGAATTGTTATGACTACGACGTCTATCAATACGGTAGATGCAAAGGAAGAATTTTCTGAGTTAATCAACCGTGTTGCTCACAATAAAGAACGTTTTGTCTTAGTAAGACGCGGCAAAGAAATCGCTGCCATTATTCCTATTGAAGATTTATCTCTTATTGAAGAAGCGCGTAGTAAAAACGATTTAGAAGAAGCAGTAGAAGCTCTTAAAGAGGCACGTAGCACTGGCAGCATGACATTAGACCAATTAAAAGAACAAGTTGGTAATTAGTCGTGGCTACTCCATATAGCATTAAACTTAGCCCCGCTGCATGTAGACATATTCTTACTATGCCAAGTAAGCAGCAGCAAACAGTGATTAAGTTAATTGAAGCATTGGCCATTAATCCTAGACCACCTGGCGTTAAAAGAGTAGAAGGTATGGTAGGGTTATACAGTGAGGATGTAAGTCATATGCGATTGATTTATAAGGTAGAAGAGCAAGAAATATTGATTTTATTGGTAAAATAGCAAAGCGAGCGTTTAATCTAACCTTAAGAAAATAGTGAGCAAAGTGATCTATA
>BMAH01000197.1 GCA_014132615.1 Gammaproteobacteria bacterium | reverse complement strand
GGCGCCATACAGGGAGCTTGCAAGCATGTTAAGTTAGGTCATCTTTCAGGATTGCGAGTGTCATACCAATGCCTATCCCTACTAATAAATCTTCAAAAATAATCCCTAAAATAGTTGTGATAAAAGGTAAAAATTGCTCCCAGCCTAAACGATACATTTTAATAAAAATAGCAGGTTCCGCTAGTTTATATCCGACAACAAATAAGATGGCTGCGAGTGTAGCTAGCGGTATCATATTTAATAGGGTAGGTATAGTGGTAACACATAACAGTAAAAGGAAGCCGTGCAAAATAGCAGAAACTTTTGATTTTGCACCAAAAGTAATATTTGCACTACTTCTTACAATCACCTGAGTAAGGGGTAAACCACCTAATAAGCCGCAAACAATATTTCCTAATCCTTGTGCTTTAAGTTCCCTGTCAGTGGGTGTAACATGTTTTTTTGGATCAAGTTTGTCGGTCGCTTCAACGCATAACAATGTTTCTAAGCTCGCAATAATTGCGATTACAATACCAATTTTATAAACTTCAATATTTGTTAGCTGTGTGAAATCAGGAAAATAAAATTGATTTAAAAAATCGATGGTCGAGGAAGGAACAGGAATATTAACTAATTCATTTTGTTCTAAGATAAAAGGTAGCCATGCTTGCTGTGTTAGCCAAGTAATAATAATACCTAATAAAACTACAATAATCGGTGCTTGGATAATTTTGCAAACTTTATAGCGGCTTGCAAGAAATTTATCATAAAAAATCAACACTACCAACGAAATTATAGTGATTAAAATAGGCCCTAAGTGTATAGAATGTAAAAAATAATAGAAAGGCGTAAAGAGATTGTTAACACCCTCATCTAGCATAAGGCCTTTTGATTCACCATTTAAACCTAGGGCTAAAGGCAGCTGTTTTAAAATAATGATAATCCCTATCCCTGTTAACATGCCTTTAATCACTGAAGACGGAAAATAATAAGCAATGACACCGCCGCCTAACATGCCCACTATGACCTGTAACACCCCTGCTATCACAACGGCTAATAAAAAAGCCTCCCAGGAATTTCCTAAGGTAACTAAAGCACTTAATACAACAGCTGATAAACCCGCAGCAGGTCCACTTACTCCTAAACGTGAACCACTCGCTATACCAACAACTATACCCCCTATAATGCCTGCAACAATTCCTGAGAATAAAGGGGCTCCGGAAGCAAGGGCAATTCCCAAACATAAGGGGACAGCTACAAAAAATACTACAATGCCAGCGGGAATGTCGTATTTGAGATTCTCGAAGCGTCCATTACCATTCATATTAAATATCCCTTTAGTCACATTTATTGGTAGCTAGTAAAAATAAGGTCGTATTATAT
>BMAH01000196.1 GCA_014132615.1 Gammaproteobacteria bacterium | reverse complement strand
CAAGTATATAAATTAAATCTTTAATCTATACCAGCATATGTGATAAAAAAGAATGTTGGGTATTTTAATTACTTACTTTATGGAGAGAAAAATGAAAATAAGGAATTTTCTATTAGCTTCCACAATAACCACCTTGTTAATTGCTAGTCCTTTAAGCATGGCTGCCTCTAAATTAAGCAGCGCTGACATTGCTAGCCTTGCAGCAGTCGCTGCAATTGACAAAGCTGAAATCATGATTAGCGTAGTTGCTAACAATAAAAATCCAAGCTCAGGTGTAGCAGATTTTGCAAAAATGATGATAGATCAACACGGTAGCAATTTAACACAAATTCTCGATATGACTAATGAATATCACATTAACTCTTTAACAGGCAGTGCAGCTGAAAAACTCAAAGCACAAGCGGGTAAAGAATTAATGACGTTAGGAGGATTAAAAGACAAAGAATTTGATAAAGCTTATGTTGATGCTATGGTATCAGGCCATCAGGCAGCGCTTGATTTGATAGAAAAGAATTTACTTAAAACAGCTAAATCTGATGAAGTTAAGAAATTTTTAGAAGAAACCAGTGTTGCAGTTAAGCATCACTTAGAAGCAGCTAAAAAATTACAAGAAGACATGAAGTCTTAATTGTCACTGAAAAATAGCCTTGATGTACGTGTTCCTATCAAGGCTATCTTTAGATAGTTACTAATGAGCTAGTCATGCTATGAATAAGCTTAAAAATAATATTGAAAGTTCCTTGGGCGAGAAAGGTAAAGCTTGGATTAAGGCATTGCCCAGCATCGTAACACAACTGTCTGATCATTGGTCATTATCCGAAATTAAGCCTGTGAATAACATGAGTTGGAATTACGTTGCATGCGCAATGCAAAAGGGTAGTACTCCGGTTGTGTTAAAAATAAGCTGCACGCATGAACTAATAGAAAACGAGTATAAATCATTACGCTATTTCAATGGTCAAGGTGCAATAAAAGTAATTGCTATGAACGAGCAACATCATGCGTTATTGCTAGAAAAAGCTATCCCAGGTGATTTATTGAAAGATCAATATAAGCATAATATAAAAG
>BMAH01000195.1 GCA_014132615.1 Gammaproteobacteria bacterium | reverse complement strand
GATATATATATAGGATTGCTTTTGGAAATATTAGGTTTTCGCTTCTGAAAAACTAATGTTTCTTCCATATCTTTTCTCATTAAAAAAGCTATAAAGCCTATAACGAGAGAAATTGAAAATGCTAAACGCCATCCCCAAATTAACATAGTTTGAGTAGTAAAAATTGAATAGCATATAGCAGTAACTACCGAAGAAAATAAAATTCCAAAACTACCAGTGCATGAGCCAACACTACCAAAAACATATAAATGATTTTTTTTAGAGGTTTCACACAAATAAACTATATTGTTCGCATATTCTCCACCAATACAAATTCCTTGCCATATTCTTAAAAAAATCAAAATGACAGGGGCAAAAACCCCTATTTGATTATAGGTTGGCAAAAAACAAAAAAGTATTGTTGGACAAGTGATTAATAGCGGGGTAACTTTTAAGCTTGCCGTTCTTCCATATTTATCACCAATATATCCAAATATTAAAGCTCCAACTGGTCTTGCAATAAATCCTACGGCAAAGACAGAGAATGTTTTAAGCAAGCCAATATTTGGACTTGAGTTTGGAAAATAAAGTTGCGCTAAGAGTGGGGCGAAAAAACCATAAAGGGAAAAATCGTACCACTCAAGAACGCTTCCTAACCCACTAGCAATCTTATCTTTAATTTTCATATTTGAGTTTTTATTGATCGTTTAAGCCTTTTTGATCACGATCAACAAATACTTCCTTTGCTGTTGCTATGCCATTTAGTGCAGCTGGAAAACCTGCATAACCAGAAATATGTGTAAGAATATCAATTATTTCTTGTCGAGTTATTCCAATATTTAATCCACAATTAATATGATAAGACAATTGAGGCTTTGCATTTCCAAGAGTTGCTAAAATAGTAATCGTAAGCATTTGCTTGGTTCTTAATTCTAAACCTGGTCTGCTATAAAGATCTCCAAAGATAAATTCTAAAACATACTTAGCAAGGTCTGGCGCTGTTTTACCTAACCCCTTAATGATAGCTTGATCGGCCTCTTTCATTAGTTCATTTATTTTTTTGGAACCTGCTTCAAATCTATTCACAATATGCAACCCTCTCATTAAATATCTAAAAAAAGATATAATCATTTGACAATATCTGTTAACAGATAATATTATCTGTTTGATATCTGTTTTATCAATATGACAATGAACAAAAAGATATAGAACGGAAGGATACATCAATAAATGATTATTGGAGAGATGAATTATGCAGGATAGAGTTGCCAAAATTTTAATCAGGTTGCCCGACATAATGAGAAGGAAATTAAAAGTTGCTGCAGCTATAAGC
>BMAH01000194.1 GCA_014132615.1 Gammaproteobacteria bacterium | reverse complement strand
ATTCCTGGCTTTACTAAAATTAGTATGTATCCAAAATTAATGAATGCATCCGGTATTTCATACTCGGATTTACTAACTTATCTCATACAGTTAGCGATGAAACGCCATGGCAATAAAAGCAAATTAACACGCAGTTTTAATAACGATTGATAGACATTTCTTGGAAAATAGCAAAGGAATGCTGCCATTTTATCAGGTTTAACATTGGCAGGTACCTATGCAGCGCTTTTCTCAATATATTCTCCTTTTGTTAGGTCTATTGAGCCTAAGCTTTTCTATTGCCGCGTTTGCTGAACAAACAACGACGCTCACTTTGCGCGATGCTATTTTGTTAGCGGTAAGAAGTAATCCTAATGTGCAAGCCTCGCAATTAAATTTAGTGTTACAAAAATTTAATACGCATGTTCAAGAATGGCAATTTATGCCGCATTATTCTTTCCAAGCTTCTGCATCAACAGGGAAAACTTGGATGCCAAATCAACCAACTACTAGCACTTACAATTATAGTGTGCAACCAGGCGTTTCTATTACCACACCTATTGGTACTGTTGCTTCATTAACAGCGATGAATTCAAATGCAGGCAGCCACTATAATCCAGGATTATCACTACAAGTGTCTCAACCATTAATGCGTGGATTTGGTAAAGCGGTGGTTGAAGCTGCATTACAAGATGCACGTGATTCAGAAGTCATTTCACATTTAACAATAGAAGGGACATTACGCAATACAGTTTCTGAAGTCATTAATGCTTACTTAGATGTGATTTCTGCTAAAGAAAGAATAAAAATTAGTGAAGAAGCAGTAAAGCGCGCGGAAGAATCTGTTCAACAAACACGATTATTTATTAAAGCCGGCCGTAAAGCAGGAAACGAATTAGTTACCGTGAGCGCTAATGTGGCTAGTGTAAAAAGTACATTGGCAAATGATAAAAATAATTATGTACAAGCACGCTATAATCTACTTTCAGCTATTGGTATTGATCCTAATACAGCAATAGAGTTAGAAGCATTGGATTTACCC
>BMAH01000193.1 GCA_014132615.1 Gammaproteobacteria bacterium | reverse complement strand
ACTTTAAGTTAAATCTATCTTAGGTGGGTAAGCCATTGAAAACTCGAAAGAAAAAAACTTTAGGACCTAGAGATAAGTTTCTTGCTATTGTAGAAGGCGAATATAGCTACGCGAAAAAGACACTCAGACAGCCCTATGTACCCATGTGTAAACCTGAACAGGCTGCAAACTATTTGCTGCGATTTTCAGATGCTGTGAGAGCATACGATAAGATTAAATTTACAGGCATTTGCTATTATTTACTTGATGGTGAATTAGATCTCTCTGGGATTCCTGTAGCAAAAGAATCATCCGAATTAGGTGATGGAAAATTTCAGCCTCTAAAAGCACACCAAAAAAAACTAATCCAAGGTGGTTTTGAAAAATTAGCCGCCTATGGAATTAACGTCGCTCCTTGCTCACTAAATATTAGGCAGGCTTTTTCAACTAGCGATGGATTTTATAGATTAATTTTTTTCTCCTTTAGCCAAACACCTTCACACTTAAAGAGCGGCGGTCAAGGTCACTTTTTTAGCCTCATAGGAAATGAGCCAAAAGGGCCTCATCTTGGTTTAATTGGGCTTCAGAAAAATAATTTAAATGAAGGTATATTTTACCATGAGTTTGGTCATTCATTAGAATTATCACATTTTCCGCCTGCTTTAGGGAATTTTGACGAAGTGTGCATACCAGAATTTTATGATAAAACTGAAGCGATTAAATTAGGTATTAGAGAGAATCTTTGTGTTGTTAATACTGTTGACAGCGTAATGTTTTGCTCGCCAACCGAACATACCGATTTACCTTCTGGCGATGCCATTGCTTTTAAAAAAGCTTATGATGAATTAATTGAAGACACTCCTGTTTCAACACCATCACCTAGTAAAACACAACCTTCTTCTTTTCGTAAAATAAAAGAAGAATTAGCTATTTTGCCAAATGCTATTAAATTAACTCCTTCTTATTTAGTAAGAAGCATGGACAAATTATTTAGCCACTGTGTTGAGCGGTTACAAAATTATGCTGTAGAAGTAGTGAAAGATTGCCCTAGCTACTTTCCTCCTGACGGTTCGCCTCATTGGAATAAGAG
>BMAH01000192.1 GCA_014132615.1 Gammaproteobacteria bacterium | reverse complement strand
ATATAAATGTTTTAAGGCGCTGCCAAGTGTGTAGTAATAACGTTCTTATTTGCGGTAAGTGATAAGCTGGTAACTCCATAATTAATGGTGCAGGTTCGCCTTTTAATAAGGTTTTTCTCAACAAAAAACCAGTGAAAATAGCCATGGCAATGCCAATAATATATAAAGCAAATACAATATTTTGGCCGCCTTGAGGGAAAAACGCGGCGCTAAAAACAGCATAAATAGCAAGCCTTGCGCCGCAAGACATAAACGGGCTCATCATAATGGTGAGAATTCTATCGCGTTTATTTTCTAAGGTACGTGCACTCATGATGGCAGGAACATTGCAGCCAAATCCGACTATCATAGGAACAAATGCTTTACCAGGTAAACCAAGTGCTCGCATAAAACGATCTATGACAAACGCTGCGCGTGCCATATAGCCTGAATCTTCTAGTAGAGATAAAAATAAAAACATGGCACCTATGACGGGGATAAAAGTTACTGTCGTATTAATGCCTTTGCCTAATCCATTCGCTAACAAAGCAATTAACCAATCAGGCGTATGAAGTTTTGTTAAGCCCCAAGCTAATCCATTTACAAAAATCGCTTGGCTGCTAATATCAAAGAAATCTTGAAAAGCACCGCCTAAATTAATAGCAAACACGAATAAGCTATACATCATGAATAAAAATACGGGGATGCCTAATACTCGATTTAACACAAATTTATCGATGTAAGTAGTCCAAGAAGTGAAAGATTCAGCCCGGCGTTTGACACAACTTGTTATGACTTGTTGTATGAATTGATAGCGGGTATCTGCTAACAGTATATCCGCATCTTCACCTAATTTTTGCGAAATAGCTGCTTGATAATTAGCTGCCTGACCTAAAACAGCAGCAGGGATTAACGTTTTCACGTACCAATCATTTTCAAGTAATCGTAAAGCTAACCATTTGGTATCTATGAGTGCATTAGCTAATGAATTAGCAAGCTGCTCTATGGTTTCTTCTAAAATTGGCGGGTAAGAGAATAGTGATTTAGGCTGAGGTTTAGTAAATGATGCCACTGCTTCGCGCAATTTTTCTAGACCCAAACCATTGCTTGCATTCATAGCAATCACTGGGCAATTAAGTGTGTTAGCTAATTCGGGTATATTGATTTCTATCTGCTTACCCTTAGCCACATCCATCATATTTAATACCAAAATTAATGGCACCCCCATTTCAATTAATTGGATGGTTAAATAAAGATGTCTATCTAAATGGCTAGCATCAACAATGTTAACGATAATATTTTCTTGATGATTTAAAATATAATCGCAGGCAATTTTCTCATCTTACGCACCCGCTTCTGCCGCTTGTACCAATGAATAAATATCCGGCAAGTCCACAACCTCAATGTGGTCTTCTTTATAAGAAAAATGACCACTCTTACGCTCTACTGTCACCCCCGGCCAATTACCCACTTTTTGTTTAGAACCTGTCAATCGGTTAAACAAAGTCGTTTTACCGCAATTTGGATTGCCGACTAAAGTGATGCTTTTATTATTAATTTTGCAGCAACTACCCATTAATTATCTCAATTTTCAACAAATTAGCTTCTTTTTTACGTAGGCTTAGCGCAATACCCCGCACACTGATTTCCATAGGATCACCAAGCGGTGCTAGCCTAATGACTTCAAATAAGGTGCCAGGAATTAACCCCATAGCAATAAGCCGTTGTCTATAAGCAGGTTGATCGTTTGATAGTGTTAAGATGCGGCCTTTTTGACCTGCTTTTAAATCAGCCATTTGCATAGAATTGACCTTATTTTTTAAGCTTCTAAGTATCCTGTTTAATTAAAATAATGTCAATAGAATGAGAATCATTCTCATTTATAGCGATACAT
>BMAH01000191.1 GCA_014132615.1 Gammaproteobacteria bacterium | reverse complement strand
ATATTAAGGAGTGATGAAACCTGGCATAGATTAGAAGAAGGATTGGAGGGTAATAGGATATCAGAGGTAAAGGAGAAGTGGTTATTGTTAGCTAAATTTTCTCATTTCACTTTAGATGGATTACTGAATGTAATTGAAATACTCGCTCATTTAGACGATTTACTTGATTTAATAATTGAAGAATTTCAAGTACATAAAACAAAATTAAATATGAATATGCAAAAAAGCTATCCTGATGAATTAATGAGTTTAAGAGATAAGATAAGACGAGAAAAAAAGCACATTGCAAATAGCTTGTATGAACGTTGTCAAAGTGCCATGTTAAATGATGGATCCGTGTGCCAGTCACCGTTTATCTTCATCAGATAAATAGCCAAATGCTTGTGACTTGCTTAATTCAGAAATTGTCTCTTGGATTTTTTGCCTCGTGTCATTATCCATATAGGGTTTTTCAAACAATTCAGATAAAGGACGCGGCTGATTAACTAGTTGTGATAAGTAATCTATCTGAGCTTTACAAATTTTACTTTGCTGCCCAATCAAAATTGCCTGCCATTCCTTATGCATATTAATTGATGTCCGTTTAAAAATAGAAAATCTTGGCTTAATTAGTTTATTTACATGTTGGTTAGCTATTTCCAATTCGCTGCTCAAATCCACCATGGTCTGCCAAGTTGGATTGGATAATAAATCTTCTAAGCTTGCCGGTTGAATTTTTTTATTCTGTTGTGCAATGAGTTTTAAAATTAATGGCCCTTTATCTTTGAAAAATTGATACCGCTGTTTTCGACCTAATAACAATGTCGCAATCGCTAAAAGAAAGTCGAAAAGAAAGAGTAGCAAATTTAGCAAAATTGAATTTACCTCCTATCAAAATAGCGAGTAAATTAGATAACACTGAAATACCTAATGCGGCTGAAACTATCTTAGAAAACGCAAAGATGCTAGATAAATCAACTTTAGAGGCTTGTAAACGTTTTCAAAAAGAAAGAGAAATTAGATTAAGTCGTTTAAGTAATCTAACTCTACTTGGAAAAGAACATAGGGAAGAGCCTATTTTAACTGTTAGTAACATTGTGCCAAATATTTAACATTAAATTCTTAAGGAAAATGAATTATGTCAGGAAATTTTGATGATTTCAAAAAGGAAATAATAGAGGGTATTCAACGCGTTTTAATACAAGAATATGTAACAGATGAAGTATTAAAAAAATCGAATAAAACAGTCATTGTATGTTATGTCAATAATGAAGAAATTATTTATCAATTAAACCCCCAATTATGCCAAAGAGTGACGGATAAGGTAGATTTAACTAAACCGACTATAGATACTTGCCTCATTAATATGAGAAACAAACAGCCTAAGTTACAAGCTAATATGGTTGAGCTATTAGCTACCATTGAAAAGGCTGAATGCGGTTATAATCTGTGGGAGGATGTGAAAAAACAAATAGATAAGATGCCAAGTACATGGTTTTTCATTGAGAGGAAATTAACAGTTAAAAATTGCTTAAAGTCTGTTTTAGCAAAAAATCAACAAACTAAGTTAAAAGCATATGATGACATATCTTTTAAGGAGAAGCTGCAGAGTTTGTTGGTTGAAATACAGACTTTGCTTGATAAAATTGCCAAATTATTACAAGAGAATAATTTATTAAAAATAGAGCTGTTTGATTTAAGAAATACGGTCAATCAGAGGGAACAATTAGCAATAGAAAGAAATAAGTTATTAGAAACCCAATTAGAAGCAATACGACTAGAAAATACTAAGTTAATTGAAGCTTATCATTTAACAGTAAAATCAAAAAATTCTTATGAAGAAGAATGTGAGATGCTCACTGTTGAAAATACACGATTGCTTGATTTGTTAGAACAAAAAATTACTGAGCTAGAACAATCAAGGTTAGCATTTAGCCATGCTGATAATAACGCTAATTCTCATAGGACTTCTATACCTGTCAGACCGTCAGCTGAATCTTCTACATCGCTTATGAAAAGATTTAATAATGAGCATAGAAAGAGAAGAAGTACTAAGAATCCCTCATCAATTTGGATTCGCACTCAGAACATACAAACGACTATGGATAGCGACGAAAATACTAATTATGCGAGAAGAGCTAATAATTTTGATGGAGCATAATAAGTAAATTGTAAAAATAATAAATACCTTAATATAATTTATATTAAGGTATTTAAAACCGATATGAAGTTAATTGAATCTAGATAAATATCAATTTTTTATTACCACTTTATTGTCATGATTATAATAAGTGCGCCAACTTTTTGATAAACGGGGGGATTTTATGAATGCTATTGCACTTCTTAAAAAAGACCATGAAGAGTTAATAGAGATTATGGCTAAATTAGAGTTTGCTGCGGATAATGGGGCGGAAGTTGATAAATTATTTCAAGATTTTAAGAAAAGCTTTCACCAACACGATAATGCTGAAGATGAAATCATCTACCCTGTTTTTAAAGATATACCTGAGTTTAAAAAATTAATTAATAAAGGTTATCAAGCCCATCATATTGTAGAGGTGGCTCTTTTAGAGTTGAGGTTAATTCCTTTCCTAAGTGAAAGTTGGGCACCAAAATTCTCAGTGCTAAGAGATAGTATTTTAGTTCATTTGGAAGAAGAGGAAAATGTTTTATTTCCAATGGCTGAAGCAAAAGTAAGTGAGGAAATATTAAATCGCTTGGGAAATAAAATTTTACAACAAAGAAGCAATGTATAAATTAACATTAACTTGGAGGTGGGTATGAGCTATATCAATTTAGATAATATTAATAATGTGTTGAGTCATTTATATGACAGCGTTAATGGATTAAGAGAATGTGCAGAACAAAGTAAAGCTCCAAGTTTTAAGCAAACTTTATTAGATGTGGTATTAGATAGGCAGCAGTTTATAGATGAAATTAAATCAGAGCTTGATTTGCCTAGCGAAGAATTTGTCACTCACGGATCAGTCGCTGGCCCCCTTCATAGGCTTTATATTGATTTAAAAGCATTAGTTACCAGTGGCGATGCAGAAGCTATTAATAAAGAAATTAAACGCGGTGATGATAAATTAATTGGCGCTTATCAAGAAGCTATTGATGATGAAGAAAATGAA
>BMAH01000190.1 GCA_014132615.1 Gammaproteobacteria bacterium | reverse complement strand
CCTTTGGGCAATACACCGACCACGGAGGATTTTTGTAATACCACTTCTACATTGTTATTTAAAGCAAGCACAACGTATAAATCGCTCACCTTGGTAATACGACCTAATAAGCCGCCGCCTGTAACAATTTCATCACCTTTTGCTAAAGAAGTGAGCAAGGTTTGCTGTTCTTTAGCGCGCTTATTTTGTGGACGCCAAATGGCGAAATAAACAAAAGCAAAAAATATAACAACCATCATGACTAAAGACACAGTACTTTGCTGAGCGCTAGCAGGTGCCACAGCATCAGCTGCATAGGCATTAGATATGAAGAAGTTCAAGACTTGTTCCATCATGAATACTCACTTTTAAGAATGGGGAAAATTGCGAATGATTATAAGCGTTTTCTTCTCAGGCTCAAAATTGATTTTTTATTGAAAAGTTTGCCGTCTGAGAGATGCCGTTGATAGAATTGCCATACTGGATGTGTTAGGCAATTCGTTGATGAATTATATAGTTTGTTTTTGCTTTTAGTTCCTTCTCCCGCCCACTGCATTTGAAAAGATCATTGCTATTAGTTGCGGGAGAAGGCTAGGATGAGGGGAAACTTCAGGATTTTACTTACTGTAAATTAATACTACACTTTCCCTCACCCTAACCCTCTCCCACACTCACTGTTTGAGTCTTTCTCATTTCAGTGGGTGGGAGAGGGAGTAAAGCAATAGCACATCTAATCTATTTCGCCCTCTCCATCCACATAGCATCCCCGTAACTATAAAAACGGTAGCCCGCGCTGACAGCTTCCTTGTACGCCTGCATGACTTTTTCATAACCAGCAAATGCGCTGACTAGCATCAATAAAGTCGAGCCTGGTAAATGCAAATTGGTGATTAATGCATCAACGCAACGAAATTGATAACCTGGGTAGATAAAAATATTAGTTTCGCCTTTGAAAGGTAATGTCTCGCCGCTAGCACTCGCTGTTTCTAAGGCTCGTAAACTTGTAGTGCCAACAGCTATCACTCGACCGCCCCGCGCTTTAGCGGCTTTAATTTGAGTACATAAAGAATCAGATATTTCTAAGTATTCAGCATGCATAATGTGCTGTTTAATATCTTCCACTCTAACCGGTGAGAAAGTACCTGCGCCTATGTGCAAAGTTAGATAACCCATATCAATTTGTTTTGCACACAACGCTTGCAACAAGCTTTCGTCAAAATGAAATCCAGCCGTGGGAGCAGCTACTGAGCCTTTATGTTTAGCATAGACTGTTTGATAACGTTCTTTATCAGAATCATCTGCTGATCTATTCATATAAGGAGGTAAAGGAATTAGGTGTATCAGAAGCGATTGTGCAGAAAATCCAGCCGTGTGAGCAGCTAC
>BMAH01000189.1 GCA_014132615.1 Gammaproteobacteria bacterium | reverse complement strand
CTTTATTACGTTAGTTACTTGAGTAGAGCAATGATCACATGATGCATTGCTTACTTCCCTGTCTATAGTAAGGCTAGCAGATTTCTGTCAACGAATTACTAAACATCTACAAGGATGACAAGCTAGACTACAGGAGTTATTTTTATACTCTTGCTCCTGCTTATCCCCTTGGGCATACTTATTGACTATATTTAAATGCTTAAAGGATTAAGCCCATGCGATTGATTGGATTTTATGGAATAACATTAGCATTACTTAGCATGACACCCTCCACCTTCGCTGATGACTTACTTCAACCTGCTACCAATTTAGTAATAGAAAAAAATGATATTTATATTCCCGAAGTAAGGGAGAGAGAGGAAAGACATATCGTTTTACAAAATTTAGACAAAAAATTTAATTATGATTGGAATAAATTTAATACCATTGCTAATAATCATCAATATGCTAAAGATGTAGATAGTTATATTCAAAAGTTAGATCCGCAAAAAGATTTAAATAAAGCAGATTATTCTACTTTTGCTAATTTACTTCACAAATTAGGTACCTATCACGCGCATGTTTCTCATGCTGCGGATCCTGCTATTGATAAACTCAGCCTTGCAGAACCTTTACTTTCTGCTAAAGAAATGAAAGCTTGGAATTATAATCACTTAGCTTATGCCTTTGAAAAACGATATGTTGAAACACGCTTAACAGCAGATAAAGAAAAATCACTTTATTATACTAGCAAAGTAATAGACCTTTACCCTAAAGAACAAAATCGCCAAGTTGCTTATGCCTACTTTATAAAAGGTTTAGTAAAACACGATGCGCAAGAAGATGATGAAGCCGAAAAATACTTTACTCTTTCTTTATCAACTTATGAAAAACTCCCTCAAGGCAAAGATGATCAATACATTAGAATAAAAACACGCTTTGCTGAAACAAAATTAGAACAAGGCGACCAAGATAGTGAAGCAATTGCACTATTGGAAGAAGTTAATCAATACTGGCAGGCTAAAGGCCATACGGAAAACAATCCTTTTGCAGCAAAAACATTATTATTATTAGGCCAAGCCCATCTTAATACCGGCAATACCAAACTTGCGCAAGAAGAAATAAATAAAGCAATTAATACTTACCTGCATATATATGGAAAAAATAATGAACGCTTGGCAAAAGCATACGAATTATTATCAGAATCGTATGTTAAAGCTGGTGATCAAAGCTTGGCAGAGACCTATCAGCAAAAGGCAGCGCTAGTAAATAAAAGTTGATTAATAAAAAATGTCATTTTTTTTTGAAGCTTGGTATGATTGCGAAATCAAATCGAAATCAATCAAAACTGATTAAATATGAAAATTATTTAACAACAAAAGGGACCTGGGGCATGAACACTGCATTACTTCTGCTAGAAATCCAAAATGATTATTTCCCAAATGGACGGATACCGTTAGAAAAAAGTCTTGAAGCAAGCGCTAAAGCACAGGCTGTATTGCAAGCTTATCGTGACTCTAAACGTCCTGTTATCCACGTTCAACATATTTCTACCCATCCTAATGCAACTTATATGTTGCCTTGCACTAAAGGTGCAGAGTTTTATTCTGCTGTACAGCCTGTTAAAGGTGAAATTATTGTCAAAAAACATTATCCAAATAGTTTTAAAGACACTAATTTATTAAACCAACTAATTAAAAATCAAATTAACCATTTGGTTATTTGCGGCATGATGACTCAATTAACTGTTGATGCAACTGTTAGAGCTGCTTACGATTTAGGCTTTTCTTGCACTGTAGTTCATGATGCATGTGCAGCACGTCAATTAGAATTTAATCACTCTCCTATTCCTGCTCAAGATGTTCATCACGCATTCCTCGCTGCACTGCAACCTGTTTATGCAAATATCATGAGTTCAGATGATGTATTACAAAAAACAGGTAACCGAATTACTGAATCTGCTTAATTAGGCGATACATATGGCATGGGAGGCGCGCTATTTACCACCGGATCCTAACTGTTGGCAAGCTCGTGCTGACATGCCTGATGATTCCTGTTTTGCACAACATGTACGTCCATTAAATTTACTGACGGATAAGCCAGAAAAATCCACCTCTCTGGCTTTTGCATTAATAGGATTTAAATGTGATGAAGGCGTGCAAAGGGATTTAGGGCGCGCCGGCGCCACAGAGGGTCCTGCAGCAATACGACAAAGCTTAAAAAACCTCCCTATACAAACTACTCATTTCCAATGTTACGACGTTGGCAACATTGTGTGCTTGGATCATGATTTAGAAGCAAGCCAAGAAGCGTTAGGTGAAGTGATTGCTATCTTATTAGCAAATCAAATTCATCCTTTAGTCATGGGCGGCGGCCATGAGACAGCGTGGGGCCAATATCTTGGTATTAAAAAAACTTACGCTGCTAATAAACGTTTAGGCATTATTAATTTCGATGCCCATTTTGATATGCAAGCGATGCAACCTCAGAGAAATAGCGCTTCCACTACTTTTTATCAAATTGCACAAGACCAACGCACATTGGGTAAACATTTTGATTATAATTGTATAGGCATACAACATGCTGGTAACGTCAGGCAAGCGTTTGAATTAGCCAAAGCGCATCGCGTCAATGTCGTCTTAGCAGATGATATGCATCAAGGTTTATTGGAAAAGAGTGTTGATTTTATAGATAGGGTAATAGATGAAAATGATATTATTTATTTAACCTTGTCTCTCGATGTATTCTCCCCTGCTTTTGCCCCTGGTGTTTCCTCCATTCAACCTTTAGGCGTCACGCCTTGGCACGTCATTCCTTTAGTTAGACAAGCTGCTGCTTCTGGTAAAGTGGTGAGCTACGATATAGTAGAACACGTGCCGCGCTATGATATTGATCATCGCACTGCTAAACTAGCAGCAACATTGATTTATGAAATTATCCATCATCACATAGAACATAATAAAAATTGGCCAACACTTAGTGGAACTTGATCCAGTACATTTTCAACGCGTGATTTTGCAATGGTTTGATCAACACGGACGTAAACACTTACCCTGGCAGCAAAATAAAACACCGTATCGCGTATGGTTATCGGAAATCATGCTGCAACAAACCCAAGTTGCAACGGTTATTCCCTATTTCCAGCGTTTTATAGCGCAATTTCCTGATGTGCTAAGCTTAGCTAATGCTAATGAGGATGAAGTTTTACATCTCTGGGCAGGCCTTGGTTACTACAGCCGTGCTCGTAATTTGCACAAAGCAGCAAAAATGATAGTGAAGAAATTTGGCGGTCATTTTCCAGACACTATTCAAGGGTTAACCACTTTACCTGGTATAGGTCAATCTACCGCTGGCGCCATCTTGTCTATTGCTTTCAATAAACGGGCCGCCATTTTAGATGGAAATGTGAAACGGGTATTGACTCGTTTGCACGGGATTAAGGAGGCTATCACGGTAAAAAGCGTAGAGAATAAGCTTTGGAATTTAGCAGAGGCTTATGCACCCCATGCTCGTTGTGCAGATTATACCCAAGCTATGATGGATTTAGGCGCAACACTTTGTACTCGCAGCAAACCGCTTTGTACCACTTGTCCTTTACAAGCACATTGCGTTGCTTTTAAAGAAGACTTAACACATGAATTACCTAAAAAGAAAATAACGCGCACTTTACCTATACGCCAAGCTACTTTTCTTATCATAAAAAATGAGCAGGGCGTGTTGTTGGAAAAAAGACCCGCAACTGGTATATGGGGTGGTCTATGGTGCTTACCTCAGCTTGAGGGTCAACCTGATAATGAAATGATCAATACTTTTTGCGAACAAAAATTACACTGTCCTATTCTTACTTCTCAGTTACTTCCTTCATTTCGTCATACTTTTAGTCATTATCATTTAGATATTTTTCCTGTGCTACTCATGATTAAAGACAATACCCATAGAATCATGGAAGCTGGAAAACAAATCTGGTATAACCTTGACCAACAACAAACCCTAGGGTTGCCCAAACCCATACAAACTATCATGAGAAATTTACTATGGTCAGAACCATCTATTGCATGAAATTACAAAAAGAAGCAGAAGGACTCGCTCAACCACCTTTGCCTGGTGAGTTAGGAAAGAAAATTTACGAACAAATTTCAAAAGAAGCATGGCAGCAATGGATTAATCATCAAACCATGCTGATTAATGAGTATAGACTTAGCATGATAGAGCCAAAATCCCGCACTTTTCTCTTACAAGAATTAGAAAAATTTTTATTCGGACAAGGGAGTGAAAAACCCGCCGGTTATGTGCCAAAAGATTCAAGTTCTGCTTGACTCAACACGCCTCTCCCGGTTTAATAGGCATCTCTTTAAGGTTGGCCAGATAGCTCAGTTGGTAGAGCAAAGGACTGAAAATCCTTGTGTCGTCGGTTCGATTCCGACTCTGGCCACTGAAAACCACATCCTCTAGCAAACATACACATATCGAATATCATAAGGAAATCGTATTCATATGCAGAAAAAAATTATCTTTGTTGCAAGTTACGCAGACTCCTTAATTAATTTCAGATTGCAACTTATGCAAGCCTTCTTAGCTAAAGGATATGAAGTCGTTGCTTTAGCACCTCATGATGAACAAGTAAAACAAACTTTATCTCGTTTACACATACGATTTATCGCTATTCCATTAACGCGCAACGGAACAAATCCGCTTAATGATTTAAAATTATTTTTAGCGCTTAAGAAAATTTTTCAATTAGAAAAACCCGATATGGTGTTTGCCTACACGATTAAACCCGTAGTTTATGCTTCCTTAGCAGGTAAACGTGCAAAAATACCTAAGATTTACGCTTTAATGACTGGCACTGGATATGTTTTTTCTAATTCGAATTTAAAAAGCAGAGTGATAGGGTTAATTGGTAGAAGTTTATTAAAATTAGCTTTACATCAAACTACCCGCGTGTTTTTTCAAAACCCTGACAATTTATCTTTTTTCATTCAAGAAAAATTATTGGCTTATACCAAACCAACAACGGTTGTAAATGGATCTGGTGTTGATTGCGATACTTTTTCACCTGCTGCATTACCCATGCAATTTTCTTTTTTAATGATTGCTAGACTTTTAGCTAGCAAAGGCGTGCATGAATATGTAACTGCTGCTAGGGAATTACGGAAACGTTATCCGCATGTGAAATTTCGTTTAGTCGGTTGGATTGATACTAATCCTGAATCTATTACTCAGCAGGAATTAGATGAGTGGATTAAAAATGGGGATATTGAGTATTTAGGCAAATTAAGCGATGTAAGGGCAAGTATTGCAGATACTTCCGTGTATGTTTTACCGTCTTGGAATGAGGGCATGCCTAGGACTGTGTTAGAAGCAATGGCTATGGGGCGACCGATTATTACTACGAATACACCGGGGTGTAAAGAGACAGTGGTACCTTATCATAATGGGTTGTTAGTGCCTGTTAAGCAGGTGGATGAGTTGGTGAAAGCGATGGAGTATTTTATTCTAGCTCCAGAAAAAATTGCTGCGATGGGTGAAGCTAGTAGGCAGATTGCTGTGGAGAAATATGACGTTAATAAAGTAAATCACAATATGCTGGAAGCGATGTCTGCTTAGTCCGCGATGGGAGCGCTATAAAAAAAATCTTGTCATCCCTGTAGATGTTTAGTAATTCGATGACAGAAATCTGCGCAAGCGTACAGGGATGACG
>BMAH01000188.1 GCA_014132615.1 Gammaproteobacteria bacterium | reverse complement strand
ATGGTGTCACCTTCAATGGTGCATCTAATACTTTTACTAATGCTGTCACGTTTAATAATACTAACGGTGTGACTTTAGGTAATGGCGGTGATGCATTCACTTTTAATGATGGATTAACTAGCACTGCAAGTACAACGACATTAGGCGGTACACTTACTACTTCTAATGATGCAATTAATTTAGGCACACTTGCCTTAACAACTGATACCACTATCAGCTCAGGATCTGGTGCTATTTCACTTGGTACGATTAATGAAGCTGCACGTACCTTAGCCTTACAAGATAATACAGCAGGTTCTACGGGTGCCGTTACTTTCAATAATGATGTGACACTCGCTGGATTAACTACTTTTGGTCAAGCCTATGGCATTGTTATGAATGGTAGCAATAACACCTTCACTAATGCCGTCACCTTTAACAATACTAACGGAGTTACCTTAGGTAATGGTGGTGATAACTTTACTTTCAACGGCGGCTTAACAAGTACCGCAGGTGCCACAACATTAGCTGGTAATATTGCAACTTCTAACGATGCTATTTCATTAGGAGCAACTACACTTGCTGGTAATAGCGGGCTTGATTTTGGTTCTTCAACCATTGCTATTAGCTCACTAAATACGGGTAGCAGCAATCTTAATCTGACTAACACCAACACTGGAAGCATCAGCGGCAATATCACGGGTAGCGGCAGCATCACTAAGAGCGGTAGCGGTACTATCACTCTCTCTGGTAGTAACAATTATAGTGGTGGCACTAACATTGACGCAGGTACATTAAGTGCAGCTAGCTCATCCGCATTAGGAAGTGGTACAGCAACGGTCGCATCTGGTGCTGTGTTAAATGTGAATAATGTTGCGTTAACGCTAGGCGGCTTAGTATTAAATGGTACAGGTATTGCAAATAGCGGGCCTTTAACAACAACAGGTGTAGCAAGTGTAGTTGCTCCTATTACGTTAGGCTCAAACACCGTCATTAACAACTCAGACACGTTAACACTAGATGGCATTATTAGCGGCAATTTCAGCTTAACAAAAGAAGGTAATCAAACACTCATTCTTTCTGGCGCAAACAATTACACAGGCGGCACTAATATTAATGCAGGTAGTGTACAAGTTGCTAACAATAGTGGTTTAGGTACAGGTGCTGTCACTGTTGCTTCTGGTGCAAATTTAGATATTAGCAATGCAACCGTTAATAATATTGCTAGCCTTACTTTAAATGGCACAGGTATTAGTGGTGCGGGTGCATTAACAGGTGCTGGTACAATAGGTAGTAGTGTGGGTGTAGTGTTAGGTTCTAACACGACAGTGGGTGGTGCAGGTAATTTAGCTATCAACGGTAATATTAGTGGTGCTAATGATTTAACTAAAATAGGTAGCGGTACATTAACATTAGCTGGTAACAACACTTATAACAATACCACTATTGATGCAGGTACCGTAATTCTAAATGCAGCTAATGTACTACCAAATACAGGTGCAGTCACTGTTAATAGTGGTGCACTGCTAAACTTAAACAACAATAACGATACAGTAGGTTCAATTACTGGTGCAGGTAATATTTCATTAGGTTCAGGAACATTAACAACAGGTGGTGACAATACTTCTACTAACTTTAGTGGTGTAGTCAGTGGCAGCGGTAGTTTAATAAAAGAAGGTAGTGGTGTATTCACCCTTTCAAATGCAAACAATTACACCGGTGCAACAACCATTAATGCGGGCACTTTACGTTCAGGCATTGCTAATAGCTTATCTGATAGCACAGCATTAACTGTCGCATTAGGTGCTGTTTATGATTTAAATAATTTTAGTGACACAGTGGGTTCTATTGCTGGTGCAGGTAATATCTCCTTAGGCTCAGCAACATTAACTGCAGGTGGTGACAATACATCAACCGCTGTTAGCGGCACTGTTAGCGGCAGTGGTAATTTAATTAAAATGGGTACAGGTACATTAACTTTATCAGGTAATAATACCTATAATGGCGTAACTACTATTAATGCAGGTGTGATTAGTGCTGCTGGTACACAAGCATTAGGTAGCAGTAATGTAACTGTAAATAATGGCGGCACACTGAATGTTAATAATGTTACCTTAGCCTCTCTTACTAGTTTAACTCTAAATGGTAGCAATGCATTAACTGGTAGTGGTAGCGCTACTGTAGTTGCGCCCGTTACACTTGCTTCTAACACTGGCATGAGTGCTGCAACTGGTGCAGATAGTTTAACTGTTAATGGCACTATTGATGGTCCTTACAATCTTACTCTATCAGGTAGTGGTAATGTTACACTTGCTGGTGCTGTAGGTAATGGCACGGCATTAGCTAGCTTAACTTCTAACGCAGCTAATACAGCTATTAATACTAGTGCAGTTACTACTAGCGGTAATCAAACTTATAACAATGCACTTACCCTTAATACTAACGCCTTATTAACTGGTAACACGATTACTATAGGTAATGGTGTATCTGGTGGTAATAGTCTCTCTATTAATGCAACCAATACTAGTTTAACTGGTGCACTCGCGCTTAATAATTTAACTATCACCGGCGCTGGTGCTAGCAATGCGTTAGCATTAAATACCGGTAGTACGCAAACCTGGAATATAAGTGGTAGCAACTCAGGTAATTTAACTGGAATAGCAGGTATAGGTGGTACGGCAAGTTTTAGTAGTATACAAAATTTAACGGGCGGCAGCGCTGCAGATAACTTTAATTTAAATGGTGGCAGTGTATCTGGCAGCGTTGATGGTGGTGCTGGCAGCAATACAATTACAGCTAACAACACAAGCAATACTTGGAATATTACCAGTAGCAATGCAGGTAGTGTGACTAACGTTAATAGCTTTAACAATATTCAAAACTTAGCAGGCGGCAATAGTAGCGATACCTTTAATCTCCAAGGTGGCAGTGTAAACTCTATCAATGGCAATGGTGGTAGCAATACATTAGTGGCAACTAATGGTATAGCAAACACTTGGAATTTAAATGGTACCGATTCTGGTAATGTTACCAATGTAAATAGCTTTAGCAATATTCAAAATATCACCGGTGGTAATAGTGGTAACAATTTCGTCTTTGCAAATAATGCTAAAGTTACTGGGTTAATAAACGGTGGTTCTTTAAATAGCACTAATACACTTGATTACAGCGCTTATAATTCAGCAATCAATGTAACCTTATCTAACACTAATGATGGCGTAACGAATAATGCAGGATCAAATATTACCAACTTTGCTAACATCAACAATGTAGTCGCCGATGCTAGCTTTGATAATGACATCACTTTACCTAACAAAGATAATACGATGGTAGTAACAGGTGCACGACTAGGTTATATCAATGATCCTATTTATTTTAACGGCTTTACTATCTTCAATGGCTTAAGCGGTAACGACCTAGTTAACTTTGATGTACCTGCACAAATCGATGCAGCTACACAAAGTGCCGTGGTTAATGGCGTTACTATGTACTTCTTAGGATTTAACTTTGGTACAGTGCCAAGTAACAATAACACTGTTGTTCCTACTAATTACACTACCTATATTCCACCTAATGTTTCACCTATTATTCAACAACCGGATGTCAATGCTATTGATAATGATAATTCTCAATGGCTAATTGTCAGTGATTCCATTGACCAAAATATCAATGAGTTAGTACACGATGTAACTAAGAATTTAGATAACTATATGAATAATGTGAAGATCAATCCCTACTGCTATCAAACTCAAGCTGGATCTTAAAGATTTATTAGCTTTACTCTGCAACTTGATAATTAATAAAGCAAAGCAATTTAAGCTAAAAAAGTGCAAAAATAGAAATATAACCTACAATTAATAGAGAGTGGATGAAATAACAAAACGAGGCTAACACACTTGAATAAGGCTCAACAGAATTTATTCTTAAAGATAATTGCCTTATTACATCCTGGAAAATGGATGATAGGTCTGATCGCCTTTTTCTTTACTTATGCTACTTTAGCCAATCCTGTTTTAGATAATGTTGCTGGTGGTAATGTCACTATTCAGCAGACGC
>BMAH01000187.1 GCA_014132615.1 Gammaproteobacteria bacterium | reverse complement strand
GGCAGAACGATTGAAAGTGATGCACATGAAAAGTTTAAGGAAGGAATTATTTCTGAAAGACAATACTTCCTTATTTCAGAACAAGCAAAACGCGAAGAAAAAGATAGCGGCGCTATTTAACACTGTATTATCCATTGCAACCTTAGTTAGCAATGGATAATAAAAAATAAAGCCTTACTTAGGTTTGGAATCAGCACCCGTCGCATTGCTTGCTTCACGGTTTTTAAGTTTGTATTTGTTAGTACCCATCTGCTGAGCTTGCGCCTCACCGGTTTTAGCGCCACCGCTAATACCAGACCCTGCAGTACCAATACCTTTTTCAGCAGCTTGAACACCTTCACCTTCGCCACCGTAGGAAGCGCCCTGACCGCCTATCCAGCGCATAACGCCTTGAGGGATGACGTAGATAGATTGAAAACATTTATTGAGTACGGCAACAAGTAATGAAACATAAGCAGATAAATAGATAATTAGCTCAATTGGATTAGCCATTGCTGCACCGTCTGCACCAATAACACCTTTTAGCACAGTGGTCCAGAAAGCATAATTCACCATGCTGACTGCAACAGTTGCAAGCAGCATAGCAGCGATTAAACCAAATATCATTAAGCTAGGACGTAAGAAAACATCTAGTAAAGGAAGTAATGCGCCTTGCGCTCTACCTAATAAATCTTCCCCACTTGGCGCTAAAATTCCCAATGCCACCAACGGTGCTGCCACCATGGTTTCAATTGTCATTATCATCCAGCCAATCGCACCAAAGGTGAAGACAATGTAAGGAATAAGAGGTACGTAAATACCTAAGGTACCACCGAGTGACACTAAGATACCCATAAATCCAAATACAGCTGGTACGATAAATAAATACGCTAAGGTAACACCACCCCCTATTGGGCTTATCATACCGGTGCCTAATGAGAACCAGTTAATATGACCTGCCACCCCCAAACCAAACGCAAGCAGCATCATGGCAGGGAACAACAACATCACGATAGCTAAGAAAATAGTACCGGTGATTTGCAAGGCAGATAATGGGTTAGACCCCCCTGACCCCGATGCACTGGCTGCAAACGTTTGTGTTGCGGAATTATTTGCTGTACCCATCATGGCACTTACTTGAGATGTTTCTGCATTTGACGATAAAGCGGATGTGCCGGATGAGGCAGACATAAGCTGTGCAGCAGCAGAATAATTATTTCTAAATCCTCTCATCGCATTAGAAGTGCTTGAATTAGGATCTTTGACTGTGACTGAAATATCAGGGATTGCATCTTCTACGTTTTTATTATTTCCTTTAGCAATAGCGTAATAATAACTACCTGCAAAAATCCAACCTGTTTTTGCTGCATCACCCAAATCACCGCTTAATGCTTTATTTTGACCTAACGCATTAATGTAATCGGCAACCGCAGCGCCTATTGTATTTGTGTAATAGACAACAGAGGTATTAATAAAATCAACGTTACCGCCTACTAACGGTTTAATGGCATAAGGCCAATACAGATTTTTTACTGCCTCTTCACTCGCATTTTGCGGATAACCGTCTGCATTAGGGTTAGGGAAATTTAAATTCCCTGGTACACCTTGATTACCTTGATTTGCTTTACAAATTTGTGTTGGTGACCGAGATGGGACACAGCATTGGCTTTGAGGGATAGACGGTGTTTGCCCTTCGCAGTAATCATAAATCCAACTCCATCCACCGGTATTTTTTTGTACGGAAGAGTTGTAATAAAAATCTCTATAAGAATAATCTGCCTGAGCAAATTTTTGCGCGATATTAGAGAGTACGGGGATAATTTGTGTTAACGCAGCCACCTGCGCTTTACAAGCTGCACAAGATAATGAAGAAGGCTGTGCGCATGACGCTGCCTGATTGCAATATGTTAATGTTCCGCAAGCACCGCCCGGACCAATTTGCATCGTTGTGTTTGAAGCATTATTAGAAATAAAAGCTGTCGGTGATGAACAATAACCCGAATTATTTCCATTACAAAAATAACCGCCTTTATCAATGCGTGAAGGATCTGTGCTACTAATTTTAGAAGTTGCTTCGCAAGTTAGCGCTTGGAATAGGCCGTTTAAAGAACTATACACACTGACACTGGGAATGGTCACTTGTCCGTAAGGCGAACCAGCGACATTGACATAACCTAATACGGTATTCCATAAAGTATCTGCTGCACCAATACCTTGTACAATGACCCACATCATCACTAATTGAATAGCACAATAACCTGACCCTGTTGGCACTAAGGCGGCAATACCTAAGACCATGCGGATAGGAATCCAAAGATTATTCCAATGCTTCCCTAAAGGCTCCCCTTCATGCGCTGTTTTCATGACACCGACAATGGTGACATAGACTACAACTAATGCAGCAACAGCTAAAATAACCGTGTTAAAGGTTTTAAACATAGTGCCTAACAAGGTAATGCCGACACCGCCGCCACCTGAAGGATTGTAAATAATGCCATTCATGGAACCAAAAATATCATTTAGATACTGTAGCGATTTATCATTTGATGCAAATTGAAAAAGGTTAATCATGAATGGGTTCCTTTCTCACCCAGCATATATTGTTTCCAATCTTTAAAGGTCAAACCTAAGCGCTTTTGCCGCATTTGGAATGCCCAAAAATGGTATTGGAAAGCCTGACTTAAAAAAAGTGCAGTGGATACTAAACCTAAAATAAAACCGGAAATTGTCACATGAGCAAAAATTAAATAAAAAGAATAAAGAAATACGATAATACCCAATATAAAAAACATCCAAGCAATGCCGGTATAGTTCTTTATTGCTTGCTCAATGTCTGTTTCTGACATATCTAAGCGATGCATGGCTTCATCAAAGCTTTCAACTCTATCTGGAGCTGGCACTCGAAAAAGATTTTTTATTGAACCCCAAATGGTGCTATTTAAATTTCTAACAGCTGTAACGTCTAACCACCCAGTGGGATAAAGGAATGTTTTACGATTAATTTTAAATACATCGCGGATGGCCATACTCTAATTGAATTCCTTACAAGGACGTAACAAATATTATTAGCCTATATATTGGTGAAATACAACTGGTGCATTATTGATCTAACAAAAGAAGTAAACACTTTTTTTAAAAATCAGTATACTGATTTATCTAACTCTTTAGCATGGGGTGTTAAACATGCAAAAATTAGCTCTACTTTTAGCTGCTTGCCTACTCGCATCAACTGCGTTTGCTCAATCAATTTTCGATTTTTCCAGTAAAAAACCTAGTTCTAATACAGTAACGCCTCCTAAAGCGAGTGCTAAAGTTAATCCTGTCCTATCGCCTAGTGAATTTAAAAAAAATGTGAATAAGCTTTACAATCAGCAGCAAACCCAAAACAAACAAGAAGTAAAACAACAGCTTAGCCCAAGCGCGCTACCTACACCCCAACCTAGTACGCAACCCATGAGTGCACCTAAACAGCCGGTTGCACCTAACACCCCAATCACGTTACCTAGGGCTCCAGCTCCTACACCTTCTTCTGATAGTTATTCCTCTTACGGCAATCAACCAGCTGCAACTACCACACCAACTGCTCCAGGAACAGCACCTGCTCAAACTGGTCCTCAAACTTATACTGGTTTTGGGGCTGGCAATACGAATACCAACAATGCAAATACTAAACCTAGCAACCCAACGCCATCCAATTCAGGGAATTCAAATGGCTGGAACATTACGTATTAATAGGAGTTATCAGAATGCGTTTTGACCGATTTAAAAAAGTTTCTATTTTGGTAATAAGCTCATTATTAATAAGCATTGCTAATATCACTAATACTTACGCAGAAAATGAGGGTGTGTTGCAGCAAATTGCAAGCAATACCCAAAATATTTTACAAAAGGTCAATGATTTGCCTATGCTTCTAGCTGCTTTCATCGCTGATTTAACCGCCGCTGATGAAAGTGATCAAACTGCGCAAATGCAAGGTAGCTTTGTTACTTTGGGGAATGTAATCAATGAAGGATTAGGCAAACAAAATGATACTTCCACCCAAATGCAATTAACAGCTGACCTTTTTAGCCCACCTCCACCGGCTAGTAAATTAACCATTGCAAATTTAACTGCACCGCCTGATAACCAAAGCAGCATTTTAAAAACGTTGCCTAATTTAAATGATTTAACTTATTTAACTATTATGGGCAGCCCGCCTTCTCCTAAAGCGCCTAATGTCGCGCAGGCACCTTATAACTATATTTTAAATGCTAGCGGCATTTCCTTATTACACACCATGCCTAACCTAAATTGGCAAGGCGCTTTGTTAGACCAATTACGTTATGCAAACTATTACAATACGGTTATGTCTGTTGAATCTTATAATGGCTATATCTTAAGTCAGCTTTCAGCAGAAGCACAAAGTGGTAATGCTTTAACAAAATCGCAGCAAGATTTAATTCAAAAAGCGAGCAGCAGCGATTGGCTGCAACAAGTCAGCTCTGAGAAAATGGGCATTGTATTTAGACAAATTTTAATGTTTCAATCGCAAACTTACGTCTTATTATCTCAATTAATACAAACTCAAAAACAATTATTAACCGCTCAAGCGATGACAAATACCTTGCTCGTTACTTCTATGCAAGTAGCTGAGCCTACCTTAGTCTCAAGAGCACAAGGTGTAAACCCACAATCTTAATGAGATATGTATGCCTAAACTTGATCTTGCGAGTTCTCATGAATTTTGGAAAAACTACGATGATCCTATGATTTATAGGGTCATCGCTTTTATGGAAACCGTGGAAACTTTTACTTTAGACGGCAATCCCGCGCTTGAAGCAGCGATGGATAAATTGGGCGCAGCCTTAGATGATTTAACTAGCTTTGATTTAGGCCAAGAAGAAGATTTTATTGCTGTTTGCTCACATATTAAAACTTCACGTATCCTGCGTTTATTGCAATCTATAGATACCATTGATCCAGGTTCTGCTTCCAAATTATTGATGTATGCAGAAGAAAATAATAGCCCCGAGCATGTAATGGCTAATTTATTCATTCGTAGAAATATCATTTTCGAACGTTTGCGCCTATTAGCTAGGGTATTTTCTGTAGAGCGATTTGAACTTATGTTAAAAGTATTAGAACAAGAAGCATAGTGGACACAAAATAGGCATTTTGTTAAACTAGGGAAACAAAAAAATCAGGCTAAGACTATGCAACGTCTTATTCAATTCTTTAAAAGAAACCCCTTTAGGCGAGAAATGCTGTTAGTCATTATCATTAAGTTGCTCGCTTTATTTTTGCTTTGGACTATTCTTACCCATCCTGATAAAACCATGCTAGAACAGCCCAAATTAGTTGAACACTATTTAGAAAGTAGTAAAAAGTAACATGCTATTCTATGTTTTGTACTTGCTCACGTACTTGTTCAATTAACACTTTCATTTCAACCGCAGCATGAGTAATGCCAGAATCAACCGATTTTGAACCAAGGGTATTGGCTTCTCTATTTAATTCCTGTAACAGAAAATCTAAACGCCTGCCTATTAAACCACCTTCAGTTAATATGCGTTTGACTTCTAAAATATGCGTTTCTGTCCTATCAATTTCTTCAGCCACATCAATTCGCTGAGCAAACATTACCATTTCTTGCTCCAAACGTCCTGGGTCAAGCTCGACCTTAGCATCAGCTAAACGCTTTAACAAACGCTCGCGCTGTTCTTGCAATACTTGAGGTAACCGTTTTTTTACTTTAGTTAATTCTTTTTGTAATAAATCCATGCGTTGTAAAAATAATTGCTTTAACTCTTCACCCTCACGGCCACGGGCAGCTAATAAATCAGCTAGGGTATTTTCTAATAATGAAAAGAGATGCTTTTCAATAATGGCTGCCTCTATTTCTTTACTTTCTAGCACACCAGGAAAACGTAAAATGTCATTAGATGCAATTGGACCTGGGTTATTGATTAAACCCGCAATTTCTTGGCTTGCTTTTACCAATGATTTAACGAGCGAGGTATTTACAGACACGCTATCATCATTACCAAGGGCTGGTTGAAAGCGGATAGCACAATCTATTTTTCCACGCCTTACTGATTTGCGTATCTTATCTCTAACAGCCATTTCTAATCCACGCAACATGTCTGGCAAATGCAAACCAATTTCTAAATAGCGATGGTTAATGGATCGTATTTCACAAACTAAGGTACCCCACTCCCCTTGGCTTTGAAGGCGAGAAAAGGCTGTCATGCTATAAATCATTTCTTAGACTCTTATGCTGTTAATTTAATTACAATGCCTTCCATTCCCCTTAGCTGCAATTCTTTAAGTTGCGACTTAGCTTGCATTTGAGTAGAGAAGGGACCTAATTGTACGCGGTAAAATAATTTTTCTGCCATTGTCACTTTTTCAACTTGGACGCTAAGACCTTGCTTAGAAAGAGTAGTCTTATATTGCTGGGCCATAGCGGGTGAGCGGAATAAACCTAATTGAATAGCGTAAGCTTGCTGAAATAATTCACCCGATATTGATTTTTCTAACTCTTCTTCACTTACTACTTTAATTTTTGAAGGAAGATTTTTCTCAGTAGGGTTAAATACTTTTTCTTTATTTTTAACTATTTCTTTCATAGCGGGTGTCAAATTAGCACCTGTTTTTATCTGCATTTGTGATAAGGCAGTATAGAATTCAAAATTAATTGGCGCTTCTTCTTTAGGTGCTTGATTTTGTGCTACTTGTTTGGGTGTTTCAATCACCGCAGCAGGTACGTTTTTTTTATCATGTTTAAACCACATTTTTGCTTTAGCAAGACTAATCGACAAATTGGTTTGATAATGCTGCTTCTTATAACCGATCACCAACATACTTAATAAAAAAACACTGACTGCCAGCGCAAGTAAAAACCTACTCAAGCCATTAGATTGTTTAATCTTTCTTTTAGCTGCTCTCATAATTACATGCTTTCAGGTATGTTAATACTTAACAAATTAAATCCATTTAATAAGGTTTGCTTCACTGCACTAATTAAAGCAAGCCTTGCATTACGCAGACCAGGCTCCTCAACAATAAAATGCTGAGAATTATAGTATGCATGAAAATCTGCTGCTAAATCACGTAAATATAAAGTGACAAAATGGGGTTGATAATGCAAGGCAGCACTCATAATCATATCAGGGTAAAGTGATAAAGTATTTAATAATTGATGTTCTTTTTTGCTAGTTAATAACATCAAGGAAGCGAGTCCCATTGTTTCATCGTATACTAATTTCTGTTTTTCTAATTGTTTAAACACACTACAAATGCGCACGAAAGCATATTGAACGTAATAGAGTGGATTTTCTTGGGATTGAGATACTGCTAGTTCCAAATCAAAATCCATATGCTGTTCATTTCTACGCATGAGATAAAAAAAACGCGCTGCATCATTGCCCACTTCATTGCGCAAATCACGCAATGAAACAAAATGGCCTTTGCGCATAGACATAGGCAAGGGTTGATTGCCTCTATGCAAAGTAACAAATTGCACTAGCAAATGAATTAAACGCTCAGGATCAACACCAGCTGCTTCTAGCGCTGCTCTAATACGAGGTATATAACCATGATGATCAGAACCTAACACATCAACAACAATATCAAATCCCCTATCAAATTTATTTAAATGATAAGCAATATCATGCGCGCAATAAGTTGGTTGACCATTGGAGCGTATTAACACTCTGTCTTTTTCATCGCCAAATGCAGTAGACTTTAACCACAATGCCCCCTCACTTGAATAAACATGGCCGCGTTCCTTAAGTAACTCAATGGTAGAGTTAACCATGCCCAATGCAGCAAATTGCCTCTCAGAAAACCAGTTATCAAATTGCACACCAAATTCACTTAAATCATCTCTAATATCAGCTAAAATATTTTCTAAGCCAATATTAAAAAAAATGGGATATTGGTCATTCAAACAAAGTTTCATTTGAAGAATTAATTGATCTAAAGCAAGCTCTTCATCATGATCTATCGCTAAAATCGCTGATAAGCAATCAGATGTAGGACAAAATATATGTTGATGCTGCTCAAAAATGATATTCGCAATACTAACTAAGTAATCCCCTTGGTATGTATAAGAAGGGAAAACAATTTCCTTACCGCAACGTTGTAAATAACGCAGCCAAATGCTTATTGCTAAAATATCCATTTGGCGACCGCTATCATTGATGTAATATTCTCTATAAGATTTAAAACCCACCGCATCTAATAAATTTGCCATGGCTATACCAAAAGCAATATGTCTACCATGACCTACATGTAAGGGGCCTGTTGGATTAGCAGATAAAAATTCAATTAAAATGCGCTTGCCGCGGCCAATCTTACACCTGCCGTAAGTTTCTTTTTGATTTAAAATAGTAGGCACAACTTCTTTTAAAGCCGCTAATGAAATAAAAAAGTTAATGTGACCATTAACTGCCACTACTTTTTCTATCATAGGAGAAATTGGTAGTAAGCTAACGATTTGCTCAGCCATTTCACTTGCTGTTTTTTGGCCTAATTTAGCCAAAATCAGGGCAATGTTGGATGTAAAATCACCATGCTGTTTATTTTTTGCTTTTTCAACTTCAATAAAAGCAGGAATAGCTGGCAACGCTTCCTCTTCTTGAAGTTGTTTTAATGCATGCTGCATTAATCTTTCGATATGATGCTTCATAGCCAAAGTAATTTTTTGATGGAATCGGTTATTATCACCCGTTGGCACGAAGTTGCAAGAACAAGTAAAGTAAAATGTATAATTTCTCCATTACCGGTGTAAGCTTTTTCTTACAAAGACAAGGGGAAATTACCGCAATAAAAGTTCATCCACCATTAAAAACGTAACCTAGCTATTACTATTTATCTCTTTGTTTCTAATAAAATTAAATATAACAATTTTGATAAAATTTCATTCCAATTTCTAAAATTTTATTTTTATTTTTTTGTTTTGAAATAGCACTTAGAAAATGAATTCTGTATACTTGTCCTCGTAGTCACGGATTGACTACTCTCGCAAAAAAGGACTTGTGCAACCACTCCTCGTTTTGTGTGTTCAGGGATGGTATTTTTGGCAAGGATTGCCAGACCTGAGTTGAGCATGTGTAGGCGGTACCTTGAGTACCGCCCTTTTTTTATCTAGAGCACATCGGCATTCAAAACCATTTGTTCTTTTACCCATTTACTAGCTTTTAGCAAAGATAATTGTATAGTACAACTTTTCTTTTAGAGAATAACTAACATGAAAGGTCGTTCAGATATTTTTATCCCTGCTTTACAACTATCCTCTAATCATCAAGAAACTGTTGAACCGCCTAGGCAAGTCACTATCGATCTACCTGATTTTGAAAAAGTCGCAGCTAGCTGTTCTTCTCAATTATTTAAGACCCCAAGCTTAAGAGATGAAAATAAAAATACTCATTTAATAAATGCTTCGAATAAAAAATCATTACCAATATAAAAAGGGGAGCATCCTCCCCTTTTTATTAACATTTATTTATAGATTGCTGGATATTTTCTTGTGATGAATTAGACATTTTATCATCTAAATTGTGATGAGATTTTTCTTGCAGCTCTCCAAATATGCTATGCTGTTTACCAAAATAATACAAAGGCAACATTCCCAGGTTATAATCCTTAGTTTGCTGACAAAGAGCTTTTATATCTTTCTTTTTAAGGCTAGCAGCACCAATCATTACTACTCTTAGCATTTGCTTTTCTTCTTGTTCAACAGCTAAATGAATGGGGGTTTTGCCTTCATTATTTTTTATATACGAACACATACCTTTTCGCAACAACTCTCCAACTATCGGTATTTCACGGGATTGCACAGCCAAATGCATCGGGCTCATGCCGCTCCTATCTCTTATTGCATTGATGTCTGTATCTGGAAGAGGCAACCATTCGTGCACTTTCTCTTCATCACCCTCGCGAATGGCTTGGAATAAACGATATTGATTAATTAAGCATTTAATTTCATTATTAGACGTTAAATCATCAGGCTTTTTATTGCTTGCATCTTTTGCATCAGTATTTGCATTTTTTTCTAATAATCGGCTTACACAGGTCACATTGGAAGCAAGGCAGGCATAATGCAAAGGATTATTACCTGCACCGTCTGTGAAATTAACATTCTCATTTTTAGCTAGGGCTGACTCTAAATAAGCAAGTTGATTTAGCTTACAAACATGCATTAAAAATTGACGTGCAATATACGTATTGAATGGAGGTTCAGTAAATAAATCGTAAGCTTTTTCTAATTCAGCGCATAACTCGGCAGCTGGGTAATGCTTAATGACCATTATTAAGCTCTTTTCATTAGGCATTCTGCTTAACATGGTAAAGATAGTTTCTTGCCTAGCATTGCGCATTTCCCACTTCGCCCCATTTGCAGCTAAATATTCAGCCATCTCTACATGATTATGCAATATGCTCCAGTGTAATGCTGTAATACCTTCTTCATCACACACTTCCGCTGTACCACAAATTTCCACCAGTTTAGTAGCAGCTAATAAATTGCCTGCCTTAGCATGGGCAATAAGCATATCGTGAAAAGGATTTCGGTTTTTTAACCGCTCAACTTCTACTTGAAGCTTTATTATATGCTCACCCTGCTTGTTAACGCATTCACGCGTTTTAATCAATTGTTTAATTAAACCTTCATTCAGTTCTGCGAATCTTGCTAACTTCTGATTGGATTCCTCTACTTCATTCTGAAGCTTAAGCCAATTATCAGGTGAATAAATGACAACATAGTCATCTCGATAGTTATCTTTTTTAACCGATTGATCTTGAGGTTGTAAAGTCAAACGACTTTCCATAATAAAAAACTCCCTAATGATTATTTATTATTGCTTATAGCGGCGGGGATTATAATTGACTACGCCACTCTTTGCGAATGGCGTAGGTAAGAATTTTACGCTTCTTGATCTTGAATTTGCTTAACAAAACCACAAGTTTGTCGCGGGCAAACTAATTCTGTACCACGCCGCTTAGTTTTTTTCACCGTTAGCATTGGCCAAGCGCATTTTGGACAAGGTTCATTAACAGGTTCATTCCATACTGCATATTTGCAATCTGGATAGCGCGAGCAAGAGAAGAAAACTTTACCGCGTCGCGATTGACGTTTTACCATTTTTCCTTGTTTGCATTCGGGACATTCAACACCTGTATCTTGCGGCTTATTTAATGATTCTATGTGTTTGCACTTTGGATAGTTACCACAACCAATAAACTTTCCATAACGGCCGTGTTTAATTTTTAATGGTCCACCACATTCAGGGCAATCTCTTCCTTCTACTAATTCAGCGTCTTGAGAAGTGTCACCAGGCTGTTCTTCCATTGCTCTTGTGTAAGAGCAATCTGGGTAACCGGTGCAACCAATAAATCTATCACGCTTACCTAGGCGTATAGAAAGTGGCTTGCCACAATCAGGGCATTTTTCATCTAATAATTCTTGCGTGACATCTTTGCGTTTTACCGTATCTGCAATATTGTCAACTTGACCTTTGAAGGGGTCCCAGAATGCTTCTAATAAAGGCACCCATTCTTTTTCGCCGCGTGACACTTCGTCTAATTCATCTTCCAATTTGGCAGTAAAACCGTAATCAACATAACGCGTGAAATAAGAAGTAAGAAAACGATTAACAATACGTCCAATATCAGTAGGACGAAAACGTTTGTTTTCTAATACTACGTATTCGCGTGTTTGCAAAGTTGAAACAATCGCTGCATAAGTTGAAGGTCTGCCTATACCGTGATCTTCTAACGATTTAATTAAGGTGGCTTCTGAATAACGCGGTGGTGGCTCAGTAAAATGCTGATTTGCCGTTAAATCGGTTAAAGCAACAGTATCACCTTCTTTCAAATGGGGAAGTAAATGTTCATCGACTAATTCTTCTGGTTTTTCATCTGTACCTTCTTGATAAACACGCATATAACCAGGATCTAAAATAGCAGAGCCTGTTGAACGAAATTGATGTTTATCACCTATTCCCATATCAATGGTTAAGGTATCAATAGTCGCTGAAATCATTTGAGAAGCAATCGTTCGCTTCCAAATCAAGTCGTATAATTTAAATTGTTCAGGCGATAAAAATTCTTTAACAGATTCAGGCGCACGTAATGCAGAAGTGGGTCTAATGGCTTCATGTGCTTCTTGAGCATTTTTTGCTTTCGTTTTATAAATTCTCGCTTCATCAGGTAAACTTTTTTTACCATAGCGCTCAGCAATTAATTCTCTTATTTCATTAATAGCATCTTGCGCTAAATTCACAGAGTCTGTACGCATATAAGTGATAAGACCTGTCGAACCATTTTCTAACTCTATACCTTCATATAATTGTTGTGCGATACGCATGGTACGTTGCACAGCAAACCCTAATTTTCGTGCAGCTTCTTGCTGTAACGTGGAGGTAATAAAGGGAGAAGCAGGATTACGTTTACGCTGCTTCTTTTCAACTTTTATGACACTTAACTTACCTTTTGCTTCTTTAATTAAGCGAGTTTTAATTTCTTCAGCTTGCTCTGCATTGGTAATAGAGAATTGTTCTAGTTTTTCTCCATTATAAATAGTCAATCTGCCAGTGAATGCTTTCTTTTCTGCGGATAATGCAGCCTCTAAATCCCAATATTCTTGCGTAACAAATTTTTCAATATCTTCTTCACGCTCAACAATCATACGTAATGCAGGGCTTTGCACACGACCTGCTGATAAACCATAACGAATTTTTTTCCACAATAAAGGGGAAAGATTAAATCCTACTAAATAATCTAATGCTCTACGCGCCTGCTGAGCATTGACTAAATCCATAGAAATTTCACGTGGATGAGCAACAGCAGCTTGTATCGCTGTTTTAGTAATTTCATTAAAGGCAATTCTATGCACCGGTTTTTTACCCAGCGCTTTTTTATCTTTTAATATGGTATAGATATGCCAAGAAATCGCTTCCCCTTCTCTATCAGGGTCAGTGGCAAGATATAAGGTATCTGCTTTTTTCATTGCCGCTACAATGGCAGCAACGTGTTTTTCATTTTTAGCTATTAACTCATAGCGCATAGCAAAATGATGCGCAGGATCAACTGCGCCTTCTTTAGGGAGTAAATCCCTAACATGGCCGTAAGAGGCCAAAATTTGAAAATCTGTCCCTAAATACTTTTTAATCGTTTTGGCCTTAGCAGGCGATTCAACGATGACTAGATGTTGGCTCATGGAAATAATGATTCCTTAGATATACCTATTAATGAACTATAGCCTAAATTTGACCAAGACGTTAATGTAAGACGTCAAACGCATCCGAGAGGATCATGTCTTGGAGTAAAGAAAGTGCTGATCTTTTATCAGGTTGGTTAAATAAAGCAATTAACACTACCCATTTAATTCGACCCAAGTCGACTTCACGGTAATCAAGCGCTAATAATCTATCTAGCACGACTTCACGTGTCATAGGGTCAAGGATACTAAGCTGTTCTAAATACAGCAAAAATCCCTTGCCTTCCAGACCAAGCCGCTCACTTTCTTCTGTGGAATAATGCCTAATTGCGTGCGGAGTGAGCTTAGGTCCTGATTGAACAGTTTCCTGCATACGGCTTAATCCATCCAGCCAATCTAGGGCACGGCCAATTTCGCCGCGAGAAAAGCCTGCCTGCTCTAACTCACTAAAAATCGTATCCTGATCTGCGTTTAATGCTACGCTGCCATCCATATAATTTTCAAAGAGATACATTAATACTTCAAACATGTTATAGCTGATCCCACCTTACTGATTGGCAAAAATTCGATTATATCCACCTGACACACTTTGAATATAACCATCTAATTCTAATGTTAAAAGAATGGAGGAAACTTCACTCGTAGTCAATCCGCTGCGCAATATTATCACATCCAAAGGCGTTATTTCATGATTAATATAACTCAAAATTTGCACATGTGAAGAGGGTAAATTGGCCGTCAAATGGGCAGATTCTTCTTGTTCCTTTGATACCGCTTGTTGCGAGGCATAATAAAGTGGACCTAATTCTTCGAGTATGTCTGTCGCCGTTTCTATTAATTTTGCACCCTGACGGATCAAATGGTGGCAGCCCTTCGCTAGAGGATGATGAATAGAACCTGGAATAGCAAAAACTTCTCTACCGTATTCAGCCGCCAACCTTGCCGTAATTAAAGAACCACTTCTTAATGCAGCCTCAACAACTAATACGCCTAAACTTAGGCCCGCAATAATGCGGTTACGTCTTGGGAAATTATGAGGGTAAGCTTTAGTACCTAAACTAAATTCTGACATTATGAGACCGTCTGACTCCATAATTTTCTTAGCCAATACTTTATGAGAACTAGGATAAATATGTTGCAAACCTGTTCCAAATACAGCGATGGTCTTTCCCTGCCTTGCAGCTAACGCGCCTTGATGGCTTGATGCATCTATACCTAAAGCAAGCCCGCTAGTAATTACCAAACCACTTTCTGCTAGGCATTGAGCAAAATGCACGGCGTTAGCCATACCGTAATTACTTGCATTTCTTGCTCCCACCATCGCTAATTGCGCTTGAGTTAGCAGTGTTTTATTTCCTATTAAAAATAAAACTAAAGGTGGATCTTCTATTTCTTTTAACAGAGCGGGATAAGCTTTATCTTCGTAATGAATAATGTGATGAGAAGGCTGCTCCATCCACTTCAAATCATTATCTATTTTTTTCCAATCAACATTTTTTATCAAATTAATTTGAGCTACTGACAACCCAGCCGCACTCAGTTCTTCGTAAGAAGCAGAGAAAATATGCGCAATGCTAGGAAAATTGTTTAGCCATTTAAAAATAGTACGCGGGCCTATGCCTTGTAAATAAAAGGCAGCCAGCCAATAAGGAAGATTTCCCATGGAGTGTATTACCGTTTATAAAAAATGAAGTGAATTAACCTAGATGATGCTCAAGCCTATCAAAAAGCAAAGCGCTAATATTTAATCCTGATGCTTGATCTAATTCTCTGATGCCTGTTGGACTAGTCACATTAATTTCTGTTAAATAATCCCCTATGACGTCGATGCCGACAAAATATAAACCTTTAGCGCGTAAAGTGGAACCCACTTGCTCGCATATCCACTGATCTCTCGCCGTTAACGGCTGGACCTTACCTTCTGCCCCTACTGCTAAATTTCCTCGCCAATCTTTACCTTGAGGAACTCTTGCTAATGCGAAGGGGAAAGGGTCACCGTCAATAAGTAATATGCGTTTATCGCCTGCAATAATATCAGGAATAAATTTTTGCGCCATAATAAACTGCTTTCCAGCATGCGTTAAATTATGGAAAACAACTTGTGCATTAACATCTAGCTCGCGCAAGCGAAAAATGGAATCACCACCCATGCTATCTAGTGGTTTACATACAATGTCTTTATGCTCTTGCCAAAATTCATTTAATTTTTCTATAGAACAGGTTACTAAATTAGGCGGACAGCACTGAGGAAAATCGGTAGCAAATAATTTTTCATTTGCATCGCGCAAAGATTGTGGTTTGTTTGCAACTAGCACGCCTAGTTTTTCAGCATGCTCAAGTAAATACGTAGCATAAATATATTCTGCATTAAACGGCGGATCTTTTCGCATAAGTATGATATTTAAATCCGCTAGCGGAATAGTTTGTTTTTCGCCTAAGTCAAACCAATGATTAGCATCGTGATACATAGTCAAACGATGTACGTTACCGTAGGGTTTAGAATCGCGTAATAGCAAATCTTTTTGTTCTAAATAATAGAGTTGGTAACCGCGTCTATCTGCTTCCCACAGCATTGCAAGTGTACTGTCTTTTTTGTAATTAACAGTTGCCATGTTATCCATCACGACGCCTAGCTTGATTGCCATATGCTTATCCCTTATTCATTTCCCTTGCAGCTGCGAGCATACTTAATTGAGCAATAATACCATAGAGATAAAGTCGATTGTGACAATCAAGTGGTGCTGCATTATCACTGGGTTGATTACAAGGTTTGGCAAAGGCAATCGGTTGAAAATGCATACCGGGCGCATTTAAATTTTCATCCGTACCTCTATCTTTATGCACGCGATAAAAACCACCCACTACACAAGAACCCCATAAATAAACAACTGGCTCAGCAACTGCTTTATCAGGTCCTATTACTTCAAAGGTGTAGACACCTTCTTGGATAATGACACGTCTAACAGGCTGACCGCCTTTGATAGTTGCCATGCGGGTTCGTTGTTTGCGGTTTAATGATTTTAATTCATCAATATTTCTCACCGTCATCACAGCCATACCATAAGTACCTGCATCTGCTTTTACAATGAGAAAAGGTTGATAAGGAATATGATATTCCTCATATTTTTGTTTAATATCAGCAAACAATTTTTCTGCATTGTTAATCACACATTCCATTCCGTCTTGCTGCATAAAATCAATCTCACCACAATGCCAAAAACGGGTGTTTGGATGGAGGTAGTAAAAGAATTAGCGGGCTTTATGCT
>BMAH01000186.1 GCA_014132615.1 Gammaproteobacteria bacterium | reverse complement strand
ACAAGAGCTTATGACAAAACAGATGTAGAAAGATTCCATCGTGATTGGGAAAAAAGGATTAGTAGAGCAGCTTGATCAAACAGCGCGGCGTCTTGAAAACCAGATAGTGAATCTTGCGCTTGTTGCAGAAATGCCAGCTAAAGGTGATAAAAGATTTAAAAAAATTTATCGCAACTTAAATGACGCTATGCAAGAAGTTAAAGCAATGCGGCAAAAACTTTCGAAACCCCTGCCGGAAGAAAAAGTTCAAACTCTTTATGATCAATATTTAAAAAAGCTTGATCAATATACAGAATATACCGCAAGCAGCTCTGTTTTTTTAATTGAATTAGGTATCCAACCGCTTAAAGAGAAAAAAACTGTCACCTCCCAATCAAGCAGTGACTCCCCAGAGCAGAATTATTCAGAAATCGAAGACATTCCTATACAGAGAAATGCTACCTCTGGTTCAACAAATATCACTTCTTCTTGGGTGCCAGGAAAAAAACCTAACCAGCATGAACCAATTTCTACTACTGAAATTGGAATGGAAGGAATAGAAGAGGGGAGTGATCAAGAAAAAGGTAAAGAAGTAGATAAAGAAGATAAAATTACTTCTAGTGAAATTACCGCTAATACCGAAAAATTAGCATCAAATGCGAATGCACAATCCCGTCTTGACCTATTAAGAAAACAATTAGGAAGACAAATTTATGAGTGGATGCAAGGAAAGCCGCCTGAATCTTTTATTCAAGCAAAAAGCTCTTCTGAAGCAAATTCTTCCGAGCCAAATAAAGAAAAAACAAATCAATCTGGCAGCCCTATTCCAGCCAATAAACCATCAGTTGATACGGAGTTAGATAAAGCGCAATTTTTTGTTACAGGAGAAATTCTTAGAAAGCGAGGAGACCTGGACAATTTAAGAACTAAACTAAAAACAGAAGCCAAATATTACGAGGGTAGTTTTCATGATCTTCTGACCATTGCAAATAACGAACTTGAGTATAATAAACTTGGCGACAAAATACGGAATAGGGAATTTAAAACCGGAAAAGAAATGCTTGAGGCTTTCTGGCGTCTAGAAAATCAATCAGAGGAAGCTACTAAGTCGATAAAAAAGCGAATTAACAATACCATTGCAACTTTGCAAAGTGAAAATACATCATCGGGGGTCAGCGCTATGCGTTCTAACGTAACATCTACAAATTCTACAACGACACCTTCGGGTGATGGAACTACTAATTCTAATGCTAGTGGCAGCAATACCTCCGCTAGTTCTAATGCCGGTGGTGGCGCTCCTGCTGCAAGCACATCATCTAATGCCGGTGCTGGTGCCCCTGCTGCAAGCACAT
>BMAH01000185.1 GCA_014132615.1 Gammaproteobacteria bacterium | reverse complement strand
ACTCTGCATACATTTCATCAGATATAACAAAAGGCTCATGAACCCAATTAAGGTGTGAGCGAACCGCTGTAATTTCTTTATCACCTAATGCTGCGCCGTGGGTGGCAGCTGTGCCTGCTAGATTAGGTGAGCCCCAGCCAATAGTCGTTTTGCAGCAAATTAAGGTAGGTTTGTCGCTTACTTTTTTAGCGTCAGCAATCGCTGCTTGGATTGCTTTGGCGTCATGCCCGTCAACAGCTTCAATGACATGCCAACCATAGGCTTTGAAACGTTCTGGGGTGTTATCTGTAAACCAACCTTTTACATTGCCATCAATGGAAATGCCATTGTCATCATAAAAAACGATTAACTTGCCTAAACCTAATGTTCCAGCCAAAGAAGAAACTTCATGAGAAATACCCTCCATTAAGCAGCCATCGCCAACAAAGCAATAGGTATAGTGATCAACAATGGGGAAATTAGGACGATTAAAGATAGCGGCTAAATGCTTTTCTGCTACCGCCATTCCCACTGCATTTGCTAAGCCTTGACCCAAAGGACCGGTTGTTGTTTCAATGCCAGGTGTTTCACCCCATTCTGGGTGGCCGGGGGTTTTTGAATGAAGTTGACGGAATTGCTTAATATCTTCAATGCTAAGGTCGTAACCGCTTAAGTGTAATAAAGCATACTGCAACATAGCGCCATGACCATTAGACAATACAAAGCGGTCACGATTAAACCACTGCGGGTTACTGGGATTATGATTTAAAAAATCATGCCATAACACCTCTGCAATATCTGCCATACCCATAGGCATACCAGGATGACCTGAATTGGCTTTTTGAATAGCATCTATGCTTAAAAAACGAATGGCATCAGCTCTATCTCTTGCAGTAAGCGGCATGAATGAAGTCCCGTTAAATGTTTTGCGCATCTTACCTCAAAATCCCCTTTTTCACCATGGAGGGGGACGGTATCTATGTGTATAAGTGTCATCGTGATGGGTTGGCTTTCCTACGCAGTTACCACCCTGCTTATTGTCATCCTGAGCCTACTGTCCTTCTGAGCCTATTATCATCCTGAGCGTAGCGAAGGATCTTCTTAACTTTTCCACGACTTGATAAATAGAAATTTAAAGCAGATCCTTCGCTACGCTCAGGATGACAATAGGCTCGATGACAGTAGGTCAGAATGACAATAGGCCGATGACAGTAATCTCAGAGTGACAGTAGGAAGATGAAAGCGTTATGAAGTTGTGTGTCAGTTTATATTCCATGTTATGATTTTTTCTCCCATTAGTTGGAATCCATTATGCAAGCTAATGACTTTCTTTTTACCTCTGAATCCGTTTCAGAAGGCCATCCCGATAAAATCGCTGATCAAATCTCTGATGCTGTCTTAGATGCCATTATAGAAAAAGATAAAAACGCACGCGTTGCTTGTGAAACGCTAGTTAAAACTGGCATGGTTTTTATTGGAGGAGAAATCACAACTAGCGCATGGGTCGATATAGAGCAAATTGCTAGAGGTGTAATAAGAGATATTGGATATGTCAGTTCTGAAATAGGATTTGATGCAAATTCTTGTGCCGTAATTACTGCAATTGGCAAACAATCACCTGACATTAGCCAAGGCGTTAGCAAAACAAATCAAGCTGAACAAGGCGCAGGGGATCAAGGACTCATGTTTGGGTATGCAAGCAATGAGACAGAGGTTCTCATGCCTGCGCCTATTACTTATGCGCACAAATTAATGCAAAGACAGGCTAAATTGCGTAAAGAAAAAGTATTGCCGTGGTTAAGGCCCGATGCAAAATCGCAAGTTACTTTTCATTATCAAAATGGCAAACCTGTTAGCATTACCAATGTCGTACTTTCTACTCAACACGATCCTGATATTAAACAAACCATGTTGGTTGAAGCAGTGATTGAGGAAATTATTAAACCTGTCTTACCCAGTCACTTCCTTAAGGATACTAAATTTTTAGTAAATCCTACTGGCCGCTTTGTCATTGGGGGTCCACAAGGTGATTGTGGATTAACGGGTAGAAAAATTATTGTTGATAGTTACGGCGGCATGGCAAGACACGGGGGCGGTTGTTTTTCAGGTAAAGATCCTTCTAAAGTAGATAGATCTGCTGCTTATGCTGCACGCTATGTAGCGAAAAATATTGTTGCTGCTAACCTTGCAGATCGTTGTGAAATTCAATTGGCTTATGCTATTGGTGTAGCAGAACCTACTGCAATTTATATAGAAACGTTTGGCACGCATCACGTGCCTTTAACGCAAATCATCAATAAAGTAAAAGAGCAATTTGATTTAAGGCCTTTTGGCATTATCACCATGTTAGATTTACTTAAGCCAATTTATAGAGCCACCGCTACCTACGGCCACTTTGGTAGAGAAGATTTGGGTGTATCATGGGAAAAAACAGATAAAGCAGCATTATTACAAGCAAACTAATTGAGATTTAGGAGAGACACATGAAAATGATTGCTTACATTTTTTTTCTGTTTGGTTTGTTAAACACGTCACTCTCTTTCGCTACTTCTTGTCCTAGCGTAGCTGAAATTAAAAAAAGTCAGTTACAAGGTTGGCAAGCTTATGACAGTGATGATGGTATTCGCTTATCTACTGCTAGAGAAAAAGCATTTAAAAAAAATATACAAGCATTTGCCTTAGCTGAATGGGTATCAGGCGGAAAACAACACGGTACTATTCATTGTTATTACCGCGACCAAACTGGATCTGCACTTGAAGCTTACTTAGCAAAACAAAATTTCATCCCAACTGATACTAAGCATTATTGGTATAAAGTAAGTGGTTTTATGCAGTGTGCTGCGGGTGAAAAAAATTGCTTATTCGAATCTAAAACTCAATTAGCCACGAAATAGTCATTGACTTAACGCACCCTACCCAGTAAATTTTTTGCCGCTTGCAATAGGTGCTCGGGAAATGGGTGCGCGAACTTCGCAAAGCCTATACTGCCCCCGCAACGGTAATTATTTTATGTTAGCAAATACCACTGTGCTATAAGCATGGGAAGGTGCTAACAACTGCATTTCAAAATAAGAGTCCGGAGACCGGCCTGCTGCAATTCACTCAATGTAGCGGAGGGCTCACACATGGGTTGGCGCACTTATTTTTCTATTTTTTTGATTTTGTTGCCTCGCGCTGTTTTATCGGCACAAGATACAACGATTCCAACTGTCAAAGTAAAAGCAAAATTACCTATTGCAGGTGGTCATAAAACATTTATCACTCGTGATCAATGGCAGCAAACGGGTGCCATCACGCTTACGCAAGTGCTACGCAATTCTGGCAGCGTGCAAATTCAAGATACAACCGGCAGTGGTAATCAAGCATCCATGAGCTTGCGCGGATTTGGCGCTAATGCAAGTAGCAATACGCTATTGTTAATCAATGGCATTCCTATTACCAATCCTGATATGGCGCCGCCTAATTTAAACATTATTCCCCTTAATGACATAGAAAGTGTGGAAGTTATAGCAGGAAGTGAGAGTGTACTTTATGGAGATCAAGCAGTAGGCGGCATTATTAATATTCTTTCCCGCTACCATGTAAATGAAATAGCACAAGTTAGTTGCAGCGGGGGAAGTTATGATTTTCGTCAATGCAATGCGGGGTTTTCCAAGCAGCAAGGCCGTCTAAACTTACACATGACTGCCTTGGTAAATAGCACGGACAATTATCGTGAGCAGAATCATTATTCCCAAGCATTAATAACAGGTGCTGTTACTTATCGTTTAGCACAAGATATTTTTAATTTTGACTACAACCTAGGGGATGAAAACACTCAATATCCAGGCGCCTTAACTGCTACGCAAGTAAGAGAAGATCGCAGACAAGCCAACAATCATATTAACTTTTTTAAAGACAATAATGGCTTTTTGCATCTTCAATATAAACATTATTTCAATGAAAATTGGCATGCTGAGACAGATTTATCCCATCGCTTCATGACAGGTAATGGGATACTGTTCCTTGATTTTACGCAATCGCGGCATACTAATTTCATTAAACCGACCTTAAAAGGAAATGCCTTTAACACGGAATGGATTGCAGGAGGGGATTTTCAACAAGATCAATATAGCTTAACTAGTTTATTGGGCTTAACTCAAGATCATCAAGAAAAATACGGCCTATTTGCACTAGCAACTCATCCTCTTGTAGATAAAATGGCTTTTTCTCTAGGAGGACGTCTCGCTCAACAAAATAGTCATCTAGTGCAATCACCAACTATTTCAAACGACTTAAATAGAGCAGCGGCTACTACCTTGGGTTTAACTTATAAACCAGCGCCAAATTTGCAACTTTATGCACGAAGAGCAGGTAGTTTTCGTTTTCCGAAAGCTGATGAAAATGCTTCAACTACGCAACCTGGTGGTTTAAAAACGCAGCGAGGGGTAGCGTATGAAGCAGGGATAGAACAAATACTGGATAAAGATCTTTATAACTTTGATATATTTCAGCTTAACCTACGCGATGAAATCATGTTTGATCCCACCCAAACGCCTGAAGATCCTTTTGGCAGCAATCGCAATCTTCCCCCAACTAAGCGTTATGGGTTTAGCCTGTCTTTCAAAAAAGAATTTACACCCCATCTTACATTAAATAGTCAATTTAATTACGTTAATGCTCGATTCCAAAGCGGTGTTAATGCAAATAAACGTATTCCACTCGTTTCTGAATTGATTATGCGTGCAGGGTTAAATTATCAAATTACGGACAAATGGCAGATTTATTCAGAAGCCTTATTTACCGGCAATCAATACGCCGCCAATGATGATGCAAATATAGCGGGTGTCATAGGTGGTTATACGACTTATAACATCCATTTTAGCTATATTTACAAGCAAATTAGTGCTTCATTTCATATAAATAACCTATTTAATAAATATTATTATTTTTATACCGTCTATCAATCTAGTCTTAATGAGCAATTTTTTTATCCAGCCCCAGCTAGAAATTTTATGTTCACTATAAAATATTTATTTGAATGAATGGAGACTAAGGGCAATAATAAATAAATTTATCCTCACATGGAGTCCTTAGGTGAAACTTTACTTGATGCGGCACGGCGCCTATGAACTAGAAAATATACACAATGGCAATCCTTTATCTGAGCAAGGAAAAACAGATGTTACGCGCATGGCTGATTTTTTAAGTAGCAATCCTATTGCAGTTTCCAATATTTTTCATAGTGAAAAGAAGCGTGCTTTGCAAACAGCAGAATTGATTTCGCGCGGCTTTAACAGCAAACATCCTTTACAACTTCATGAAGGCCTCAATCCCAATGATGACATTGCAACTCTCATGGACAGTGTGCTTGAATGGGATGAAGATATCTTAATTGTTGGCCATCTTCCCTATCTGTCTAAATTAGCCAGCAAATTAATTGTGAATGACGAATATAAAGAAATACTGTCATTTAAGACAGGCACCTTAGCATGCCTTGAAAGAATAGAACAAACTCGTTTCTCTATTAACTGGGTATTAGAACCTAGTTTATTTGATTATTGAGGGGATAAAACATGTCAGAAACTTCCACAGTGATCACTCCTTTTTTTCCGTCATTTTTTACAAAGCATGGTAAGTTACTTTCTCATCATGCTTTTCATATGCAATCACTTTATCCATTCAAAGAACATGCACAATTTGATGAAGTCATTGATATTCTAATTCGCAAGCAATGTCATCATGTTATTATTAATACGGATTTCTCTCCTAGTTTACAAATCACTTGGTTAACTAGTTTTTTAAAGCAATTAACACACGATAACACACCAACTTGCTTACGTGACACAAAGATTATTTATATTAATTTAGAGACGCTCTCAATAAATGAAGCCGACTTTAAAAGTATAGAAGACGATTTTTCAAATTTATTAAATGAATTAACTGAAACCAGAAAATATTTATTGTTTGCATTGGCAAGCCCTGCTTGGCTTACCAAGAAAAAAGAGACAATACAGCAAACTTTTTTACGCACACAATTTGAAAGGATTGCTACTCATCCCACTTGTCGTTTACTACTTTTAACTGCTAATAGCAAAAAAAAGCATTATTTACCTTATCATTTTTATGTGCTAAAGCTTGCTCAACCTGATGAAAATGATTTATTACTAGCATTGAGACACGAAAGAGAATCCCTAGAACAACATCATCATGTACTTATTCCCGATGAAATTTTACAGCTCGCTTATGTTTTATCTAAACGCTATCTTAGCGCTCAACATTTACTTGATAAAACATTATTACTATTAGACAGCAGCGCGGCAAGATTAAGCCAGCAACCACATGTAGATAATCAAGCTGATTCTAAACCCATTTTAACAACCGCCATGCTCATGAACACACTTTCTACTTGGGTACGCATTCCAGCAACGCATCTGCAAATTAATCAAGCTAAATTCACAGATATTACTCATCACATACATCAATCTATTTTAGGCCAAGAAGCTGCGGCAAGTTTAGTTAGTCAAGCACTGCAACAAGCCTATGCACAGTTATTCCCCAAACCAGGGCCTTTCTGCAGCTTTTTATTTGCAGGACCTGAGCATACTGGTAAAAAGACTATGGCTTTAAATTTAGCTGAACAACTATTTAAACAACCTCATGCTTTTTACTTAGCAGAAACGTTTTCTTTAAATTTAAATTCATTAATTGGATTAAAGCTACGAAGACATACTGATAATGTTTGTTTTACCTTGCAAGAAGTCATTTCAACCACACCTTATGCATTAATTTTATTTGAAAATATTGAGCGCTTCCCTGGTTTGCAAGCTGAGCTGCATGAAATTTTAACCACAGGGTATTTGCATGACACTAAAGGTCACCGTTACGATTTTCATCAATCTATTTTAATTTTTAGCACGTGCATTGGCTCGCATAGATTAACGGAATTAACGCGTTCTCTATCAAATGAAAATGAAACCGATGACATGGATTTAATGCAACTCATCATGCATGAAGCAGCACATTCTACTTTTGATTCAACACCGTATTACACACCAAAGGATTTAATTGCTGAAATCATGCCTGAAATTAACGCCCACCTACCAACCTTCTTATATCAACAAATACCTATTATTCCTTTTCTACCCCTTTCACGCTCGGCATTAGAAAATTTAGTGCGGCTAAAATTAAAGAGTTTAGGAAAAATGTTAGATAATCGTTTTAACATTGAATTAAGTTATGCACCCGAGGTGGTGCGTTATTTAGCAAATGAAATTACTTTTGCCCAAGAAAAAGAGACTAATGTCGATGCAGATAAATCACTAGAGCCGCTTTATATCACGATTGAACAAGCTATTTTTAGTCAAGCAGAAAATAAACATCGCCCGCAACAATTATTTTTACAGTTAAATGAAACGGGCCAATTACTTAAATATGATTGGTTAAATGTATCAACCATTAGGCATCATGCGTCTTAATGTGCGTTCTTTTTTTATGAAGAAGTGATATAACACAGCTAAAATATGCAAATTAACTAAAAAAATAATAATAAGCGCTAAATTAGCATGCACATTAAACGCTTGCTCAACTAGCGCTTTATTTTTTTCTATAGGCAAGGACAATATCATTTCACCTAAGTGTGGTGCTCTGCCTGCTGCAGATGAACCTATCCATCCCGCCAAAGGCATGGCAATAATAAATGCATATAAAAACAAATGCACACTACGCTCAGAAAAACGACCTAGAAAAGTAACGTGCGCTGATTGCGGCTTAGTATTTATCAATGCCCACCAAGCACGCAATACCATTAAACTAAGAATGAGTAATCCAATTAATTTATGAGTGTTATAAGCAATGCCTCGATAATTATCCGGTATATTTCCCATTAAATAACCAAATGCCATCATGCCCAGCATTAAAATAAATATAGACCAATGAAAAAACTTAGCCACGCTGCCATAAGCTTTTTTCGAATTACGTAAGCTCACATTATTTTCCTTTTATTTAGATAAAAAAAAGCCTCTTTACAGAGGCCTTTTTTAAAGATGTTAATTAAGGATTTGCTATGTAGGTATAGCTTAGGGCTGTCGAACTATCTGGATTACAACCAGCCGCAGTAGCAGGGGTCACTGTATAGTGATTATTGGTTACTAATTTTGAAACTACCAATGGGCAGACACCAGAAGGTGCTTGGCCTAAATCTACTTGGTAAGAAGAAGCGTTTTGTACAGTAATTGTGATATCTGTACCCCATGGTGTAATAAAGCCTGATGTTAAACCACCTGGAACTAAAGGCGCGATAGTAGTTTTGCTTAAGTTAGCCGTTACATAAGAACCCGATGCTTGTGCGAGGCTATCTGCTGCTGCGGTAATGCCTTGAATTTGTTGTAAAACAGCATTGGCTTGTTGACTGGAGCTTGCGGATTGATAGTAACGAACAGACATTACAATCACCATTGCAGCAATCGCTAACACCAACATAATTTCTAGAAGGGTGACACCTTGCGTTGATTTGCCAAATCGCTTCATAGTAACTCCAGTATTTTATTAGAAATTTATTTATAACCGTTATTATGGTATTTTTCTGTTCTTTTAAGCAAGTGGGTTTTTCCCCTTCTTTATATCAATTATACACCACTGTAGGTATTTATGTTTAATAATGAAGACAACAACTTAAGCTGCGTAGAAGTTCCTGCAAACCTACCCTCAGGTAAGAGCGTTATTTGGCTGCACGGCCTGGGTGCTGATGCCAGTGACTTTGTTCCTATTGTTCCAGAATTACGCATTCCCGCTGACTTACCCATACGATTTATTTTTCCCAACGCGCCTGTTATGCCAGTCACTATCAACAATGGTTATGAAATGCGCGCCTGGTATGACATTACCTCCTTAGCTTTGATGGGTGAAATCGATGTGGAAGGTATTGATAATTCTGCTCGCTTAGTTGAACAATTAATCGAGAAAGAAATAGCTCGCGGAGTCAGGCCAGAAAATATTGTATTAGGCGGCTTTTCTCAAGGCGCAGTTATGTCGCTAGCCACTGGTTTACGTTACGAAAAACCATTAGGTGGAATTTTAGCCTTGTCTGGTTATCTACCCTTTACCAAAGAAGTATTAGAATCAACTGCAAGTCCTGCTAATAAAAACATACCCATCTTTTTAGGGCATGGTACAGAAGATATGGTTGTTCCTTATGTCTTGGGCAAAGCAACCTATGCCATATTGAAAGAATTAAGTTACAACGTGGCTTGGCATAGTTATCCCGTCGCCCATTCCGTGAATTTAGAAGAAATTAATGATGTGAGCCAATGGTTGCAATTGGTATTACGTTAAGAGGTTACCTATGTAGCCCATGGTAATGAGGGCTACATACGGTTTTTTTTAATCGATAATGAATGAAATACCCAAGCTTAATAAGCTTTCTGTACCGGTATTATCATTGCCTTGCGCAGTCTGCCATTGCCCCACAACAGCAAACTCTGGCATAAGATAATACTGACCACCCACACCCCAATAAAGACCTGTAGCGCTATGAGAGCTGCTGTCTAATCCTATATTGTTAGCGGCTGTTTGATTTTGAATATTGATGCTTGATGTAATACGTGAAACACCTAACTTAGCAAATAGTTCAAACCCACTATCTGAGATAGGCACTGTACCGCGTCCCCATATACCGTAAGAATAGTGCTTATCTTTTGCAGCTTCTGTGCCACTTGCATCACGAATGACACTGTTAGGGTATTGGCTATAACCAATTTCCAAACCAAAAAATGGCATGAACTTATAACCAAGATTGACGTTTCCACCTATACCTGATGATCCGTCAGATGGCACATCACTTTTATTTGTTAATTTAGCAGAACCCACGTTACCTTCTGCATACCAACCATTTGGGACAGACATGATTGCCATACTTTGCGTTGCAGCGAATGTCATCGCGCCACTTAGCGCTATGATGAGTATTTTTTTAGCCTGCATGAAACCCTCTCCCTAAATTCCTACCTCGGACAGTATCCCGCCTCTATTGTAGTAATGCAACATCTGCTACCTGTAAAAATAAAGCGCGCAAGCGTTTTAGTAATAAAATACGATTCTCGCGTTGAGCTTTATTCTCAGTCATCACCATGACATGATCAAAGAAATTGTCGACAGGCTGTTTTAATTCCGCCAATTGCAGCAAGACTTCACTATATTGATGCGATTTAGTGAGTTGCGACACAATCGTATCTTTCATGTCTAATTGCTTTGCTAATTCTTGCTCAGCTGGATTTTCAAAATAAGCTGGATTAATAGCATCTGCTTCTATTTGTTCAGCATATTTAGTTAAGATATTGCTAACGCGTTTATTTGCCGCACTTAAGGTCTCTGCTGCGCTTAATGCTTTAAAAGTCTGCACCGCTTTAATACGAGCAGAAATATCAAGTGGATTAGTAATGCCTAATGCGGCAACTGCAGCAAAGACATCAGCAGCAATACCTTGCTCTTGGTACCAAGCGCGTAATCTCTCTTGAAAAAAGGTGAGCAATTGCGGCACAGTCTCTGTGTTCGTTAATAAATCGGCGTAACAAGTTTTAGCAAAATCTAACACTTCTTTTAAATCTAGGTTAATTTGCTTTTCTATTAAAATACGCAGCACACCTAAAGCAGCACGACGTAATCCATAAGGGTCTTTATCAGCGGTTGGAATTTGGTTAATTCCAAAACTTCCCACTAATAGATCAATCCTATCTGCCATCGCAAGCGCCATACCCACAGAGCTTTGAGGTAATTCATCGCCTGCAAAACGAGGCATGTATTGCTCTTTAATGGCAACTGCAATTTCATTAGCAAAGCCATCATGCAAGGCGTAATAATATCCCATCACCCCCTGTAATTCAGGAAATTCCCCTACCATGTTGGAAGTTAAATCTGCTTTAGCAATGACACCTGATACGCCGGCTAATAAAACTAACTCAGGATTTAACTGCATTTTATTTGCAATAAAACCGCCTAATTTGCTTAAGCGTTCCGCTTTATCAAATAAAGTTCCTAATTTTGCTTGGTATACGATTTGTTTTAATTTATCTAAGTGTGTTTCTAGCTTTTCTTTTTTATCAGTTTCATAAAAGAAAGCAGCATCTGATAAACGTGCGCGTATTACTCGCTCGTTACCCTGCTTAATACGTGAGATATCGTGGGTGTCAGTATTCATTATCGTAATAAAGTTAGGACGCATTTCCCCTTTTTTATTCGTCACAGGGAAATAACGTTGATGATCTTGCATAGAAGAAATGAGCACTTCTTTAGGCAATGCTAAAAAGTCAGCATCAAATTCGCCGCATAAAGCTTGCGGCCATTCTACTAAGCCTGTTACTTCATCTAACAGCGCTTTCTCAATTAATACATTGCTATCTGCACCTAGCGATTTTTCTGCTGCCGCTAAAGCAAGTTCACGCACCTTTTCACGGCGCTTGGCGAAGTTGGCAATAACAAAACCTTCGGTTTCAAGCAAGGTAGCGTAAGTATCTGCATGCGGGATTGTCATCCAATCAGGCGCAAGAAAACGATGACCGCGTGTCACTCTACCCGCTTCACAACCAAGCAAAGTCGCAGGGACAATTTGATCGCCGTATAACATAATGACTGAGTGCACAGGCCTTACGAATTCCGTTTTGTTTTCACCCCAACGCATACGTTTAGGAATAGGCAATGACAAAGCCGCTTGCTCTAAAATAGGCGGCAACAATTCATTAACGGATTTACCTGTTATTTTTTGCTCATAGCCCACCCATTCACCTTGATCCGTTTTTATTGTCTTCAATTGCTCTGGGTTGATGCCTAATGAGCGGGCAAAGCCTACGCATGCAGGCGTAGGCTGACCTTTTGAATCAAAAGCAGCCGCTAATGCAGGGCCTTTACGCTCAATTAATTGTTCTGGCTGCTCGCTACTTAATTTTTTTATTAATAACGCTAACCTTCTTGGCGTTGCGAAATAAATCATGTCGTCAAATTCTAAGCCCGTTTTTTGTAAACGTTCTTTCGTTTGCAACCAAAAACTCTCTGCTAATTTCGCTAATATTTTAGGAGGTAATTCCTCTACGTGTATTTCAACTAAAAAGTCATCGCTACGTTTCATGTTTTATTCTCTTGTTGATTTCGTAGTAAAGGAAAACCCAATGCTTCGCGCGCTTTGTAGTAACTTTCAGCGACTGCTTTAGCTAATCTACGTATTTTTAAAATATGGTGTTGTCTTTCAGTAACTGAAATTGCTTTGCGTGCATCCAATAAGTTAAATGTGTGAGATGCTTTTAATACCATTTCATAGGCAGGCAAAGGAAGATTTGCTTCTATTAAACGTTGGCTTTCTGTTTCATAAAAATGAAAATGCTTAAATAAGGCCTCAATATCTGCTACTTCAAAATTATATTTAGACATTTCTACTTCAGTTTGCCGATACACATCACCATAAGTCACAGGACCTGAAGGGCCGTAACTCCAGACTAAATCGTAAAGGTTATCGACATTTTGTAATGCCATGGCTAATCGTTCTAAGCCATAAGTAATTTCGCCTGTAACAGGTTCGCATTCCAACCCGCCTACTTGTTGGAAATAAGTAAATTGCGTCACTTCCATGCCATTTAACCATACTTCCCAACCTAAACCCCAAGCACCAAGTGTCGGGGATTCCCAATTATCTTCCACAAAACGAATGTCGTTTACTGTGGTATCCACCCCCAATGCTCGTAAAGAATCTAAGTACAATTCTTGGATATTCATAGGAGAAGGTTTTAATATGACTTGAAATTGATGATGACGCTGTACTCGATTAGGATTCTCACCATAACGTCCGTCTGTGGGACGACGACTAGGTTGTACATAGGCGGCACGCCAAGGCTCAGGGCCGATGGCACCTAAAAAACTCGCCGTATGAAATGTACCTGCCCCTACTTCTAAATCAACCGGCTGCAAAATTACACAACCTTGCGCACTCCAAAATGCTTGTAATGAGGCAATCAAACCTTGAAACGTCGTCTTAGCTTTAGAATTATCTTTAAGTGAGTCCATGTGTCTCGCCAAAAATCAAAGTGTTAGTTATGATAGCGGCAGATTATAGCATTCTTGCTTTGTAATGGAGATGCTATTCTTACGGTATCTATATCATTTATACTCATGTTGACAATAGCTGTCATCCTAAGCGTAGTGGCTGTGTCATTACTAAGCACAGCGGTTGTGCCCTGAACGTAGCGACTGTCATCCTGAGCGTAGCGAAGGATCTATTTAAAATGTAAGCAGATCCTTCGCTACGCTCAGGATGACACAGGCGCAAAAGGCAACAATTTATGTGTATGCGCAAGAGAATAAATACACGCTCAGGATGACAGCTGATGACAACTATTGTTAGAACTTATTTTAATCAAATGTAAAGGAGCGTTACATGAGCCTCCCGCCATTTCCAATTGAATCATTACCCAAGTTTACTAGCTTAAACATAGCGGATATTCCACTTAATACCCAAGCATTATTAAATAAAAACCGTCATGCCATTAATGCATTATTAGAACAAGCAAATCCACCTAGCTGGTCTAATTTGATGCAGCAATTAGAAGTGCTTAATGACGACCTTAATAAATTTTGGTCTCCTATTGGTCATTTGCACGGTGTAAAAGAAACAGAAGATTTGCGCAAAGCCTATAATGAAACACTGCCGTTATTAACGGACTATCATACTGAATTATCGCAAAATGAAACCTTATTTAAGGCAACTACCAATCTAGCAACCAGTCAAGCCATGGATGAGTTAAATCCTGCTCAGCGTAAGATTGTAGAAAATGATTTACGCGATTTTAAATTATCTGGAATTCATTTGCCTGCAGATAAAAAAGCTCGCTTAGCTGACTTACAAAAACAACTAAGTCAGCTGATGACTAAATTCTCAGAGAATGTGTTAGATGCCACGCATGGTTTCATTCTACATATTGAAGATGCACACCAGTTATCTGGCTTACCGCCTCAAGCCATGCAATTAGCGCAAGAAAATGCACAAGCACGGAATTTAAACGGCTACGTATTAACCCTGGACTTCCCTTCCTATTCCACCGCTATTAAATTCTTACACAATAGACAATTGCGCAAATTACTTTATGAAGCTTATACCACTCGCGCTTCCGATCAAGGGCCTAATGCCGGCCGCTGGGATAATGGACCTATTATCGATGACATTTTACGTATACGTTATGAAATAGCTGAATTAGTCGGCTTCCCTAATTATGCACATTATTCTCTCGCCACTAAAATGGCTAAAACTCCCGGAGAAGTGATGGGCTTTTTAAAAGATTTACTAGTTCGCAGCAAACCGATTGCAGAAGAAGAATACAAAGAAGTGGCTTTACTTGCACGCGCATTAGATGGCATCAATAATTTAGAAGTATGGGATATCGCTTATTATTCTGAGAAACTACAAGAAACCACATTTAATTTCACGCAAGAAGATTTACGACCCTATTTTCCTATTAATAAAGCATTAGACGGACTTTTTACCTTAGTTAATAAGTTATATGGGTTAACTGTGAAAAAAGAAGCCGGCGTTGATGTCTGGCATCCTCAAGTTGAATTCTTTTCACTCTACGACAATAAAAATCAATTACGCGGTGGTTTTTACATTGATCTTTATGCGCGCCCTCATAAGCGTGACGGTGCTTGGATGGATGAATGTTTAAGTCGTTTTGAAACAAAAGAAGGTTTGCAATATCCTGTTGCTTACCTTACCTGTAATTTCATGCCACCCGTTGGCGACCAACCTGCCTTACTCACTCATGACGATGTGTTAACCTTATTACATGAATTCGGTCACTGCCTGCATCACATGTTAACGAAAGTAAATTACCCTTCTGTTGGCGGTATTAATGGCGTGCCTTGGGATGCAGTCGAATTTCCTAGCCAATTTATGGAAAATTATGCATGGGAAAAAGAAACCATCCATTTGTTTGCTGAGCACTATAAAACGGGTGAAAAGCTGCCTGATGACTTACATGAAAAAATGCTTGCTGCTAAACACTTTCAAACAGGTTTGCAAATGGTAAGACAAATCGAATTCTCTATGTTTGATTTTCGTATCCATGATGAATACGACTTAAATAAACCAGGACAAGTTCAAGCCACTTTAAACGACGTGCGCAAAGAAGCCTCAGTGATTAAAGCCCCCGAATTTAATCGTTTTCAAAATAGCTTTTCGCATATTTTTGCTGGCAGTTACGCAGCAGGCTATTACAGCTATAAATGGGCAGAAGTACTTTCTTCTGATGCCTATGCTCAGTTTGAAGAAAAAGGAATTTTAAATAAAGATACAGGGATTTCTTTTATGGAAAACATCTTAGAAGTTGGCGGAGTGAGAGATCCACTTGATTCCTTTATTGCCTTCCGTGGCCGAGAACCGCGCATCGATGCGTTATTAAAACATACTGGAATTACACGATAAGCTTGTACTAAGTTCAGCCGTGCTGTTTATACTAAGCGCGGCTTGCTTTGGCTGAAAGAATCGGGATTGACATTTTTGCATCTGAACACCCGTCGCTTTATCATTTTTGTTTTTATTTTCTTGAACTCCTGCCTTTCCTACGACTTCGAATGTTTTTATATCTTCATCTTCTAGCAATGGGTCATTTTCTAGATAAGGGCCCGTGATCTCCACATGCTCCCAGCCGAGCTTAATCCTATTTCTAGTATCGGAATTTTTGAATAAGGATCTTATTTCACGCGGCCAAACATTAATCTTATCGTCGTTTAAATCACCTCTGCCAAATTTAGCCAAGTAATATTTTCCGTTTAAACTTCCATCGTTGTTTATACCTTGTGCTAAAAAAGTGTCATTGCTTTTTGGATCATTAAAATCCACTTCAACGAAACCTGTATCTTCATCATTAGCTATCGCTTTCCCTTTCCCTTTACCTCTATCTTCATCTTTTAGTAAAAAAACGTTAGCGTAATACTCTAGCCCAAATTTGGATAAAGCATTGATATTATTCATAAGATGTAATCTATTTAGCATACCTTCCTCGTTTTGCATTGTGCTAATAGTTATATTAATCATTACTACTGATATAAAATTATACACCATCCATAATTAACGCTATCTTAACCAGCTCTTAACTCATGGAAAGAACATCGCTACTTAAGCTTACGCCTTACCAAATGGCACGCTTATATCGCTAGCAAGCGGCTTTACCCAGTCCTTCTTATAGCGTTATCATATGCCAAATTTTTTAGGAGCCTCACATGAGTGAATACGGTTTAAATGAAATACGCAGCGGCATGAAATTAATTATAGATGGCGATCCTTGCGTAGTGGTAGATAATGAATTCGTTAAGCCTGGCAAAGGCCAAGCCTTTAATCGTTTACGTTATCGCAACTTAAAAACCGGCCGTGTGATTGAACGCACTTACAAATCAGGTGACAGTATTCCTGCTGCAGACGTCGTAGAAATTGATGCGCAATTCTTATACGGTGATGGTAGTGAATGGAATTTCATGGCAACAGAAACCTTCGAGCAATATGCTGTGCACAGTGCAGAAGTGGCTGATGCAAAATTATGGTTAAAAGAACAAGCTGATTGCAAAATCATTCTATGGAATGGCTCTCCCATTCAAGTCACTCCCCCTACGTTTGTCACTTTAAAAATTGTTGAAACCGATCCTGGCTTAAAAGGTGACACTTCAGGCGGTGGCAGCAAGCCCGCTAAATTAGAAACGGGTGCGACTGTTCGTGTTCCTCTCTTTGTGCAAGAAGGTGAAATTATTAAAGTGGATACTCGAACTGGCGAATATGTTTCAAGAGCTAAAGATTAACTGTGCAGTGGCAACCTTCAGCTAACCTTGAGATATTGCGAAAACGCAGTCAACTCATACAGCAAATCAGGCAATTCTTTTATGATCGCGGCGTTTTAGAAGTAGAAACGCCGCTCATGTGTCACACGTCTGTCACTGATCCTTTTATTGAAAGTATTCCTGCTTTATTTAAAGCTCATCCTCATAGTCCAGATGAAACCTATTATCTTCAAACATCACCTGAGTATGCGATGAAGCGTTTACTGGCAACAGGTAGTGGCGCTATTTATCAAATCAGTAAAGCATTTAGGCAAGGTGAAGTGGGGCGGTTACATAATCCTGAATTTAGCATGCTTGAATGGTATAGGCTGGGATTTGATCATCATCAATTAATGACAGAAGTCGATGACTTGCTGCAATTGATTTTGCAAACACCTCCTTCTTTAAAACTAACTTATGCTGAATTATTCATGCAATATCTTGGTATTAATCCTCATGATGTTTCCATAGCGGAATTAATCGATTGCGCTAAGCAACACGATATTGAATTAGGGAGTAGCATTGAGGATAAAGATACTTGGCTTAATTTGTTGATGACGCATTGCATAGAACCGCAATTAGGGAAAGATAAACCTTGTTTTGTGTATGATTTCCCCGCTTCTCAAGCTTCTCTCTCTCGGATACAAAATACTAATCCGCCTGTTGCTTCTAGATTTGAAGTTTATTGTCACGGCATGGAACTTGCTAATGGTTTTCATGAATTACTAGATGCTGATGAACAGCGTGTACGTTTTGAAAAAAATGTAGCCGAGCGTAAAGAGAAGGGATTAACTGCTATGCAAATAGATGAATATCTTTTGCATGCATTGCAATCTGGGTTACCTGATTGCGCTGGTGTTGCGTTAGGGATTGATAGATTGATTATGTTAGCAACCAATCAATCTGATATTTCGAAAGTGTTAAGTTTTGATTTCTCTAGAATTTGCCATCTAAAGCTGTGATGGGTACAAGTGTCATCCTGAGCATAGCGAAGGATGACATACTCCGATTGATGACAATGGTGCTCCCATTACCACCACATTCATTTAGTCACAGCCTGGATTGCTTCCGCCAAAAAGCACTCCTTGCAATGGCAGGACATGGTCTAAAATTGTAATGTCGTAAAAACACTCGTTATGGTAAATGAATCCAAGAATGCGATAATGATCGCGCGATATTTCTATCGCGCGAATTCACTACTTCCTACTTATCACTATTTACTATAATACGCTTCTTAGGTGTACGACGCTTAAAAGGTTTACCATCAGATTTGCCGTGGCCAGAGGATGCGTCATTATCACGCTTTTTTCTTGGCTTAAATTCTTGACGCTGATCTTTATCACCTGCATAACGCTTTTTTGCACCTTCGTCACGCTGATCTTTATCGTCCACATAACGTTTCCTAGCGCCTTCATCACGTTGAGGTTTATCACCAGCATAACGCTTTCTTGAACCTTCGCTACGCTGATCTTTGTCATTTGCATAGCGTTTTCTTGAACCTTCATTACGCTCATCTTTATCACCTGCATAACGCTTCCTGGAACCGTCGCTACGCTGGTCTTTATCACCTGCATAACGTTTTCTTGAACCTTCATTACGCTCGTCTTTATCACCTGCATAGCGTTTTCTTGAACCTTCATCCGTTTTACTTCTGAATTCGCGCTTAGTGCTTTCGTTTTCATCTCGTTTACGTTTAAATTTTGGTGCTGCATCATCACGCTGTGAATCTCTTCTTGATTTACGATGAGAAAAATCAGATTCATCACGTCTAGGTCTATGAGATGTTTCCCTTCGTTCATTATAAGATGAATCTTCTTGATACACTTCACCGCCTTCCAATTGAACAGGTGGCATAATTTTTAAACGTTGATTGATAAAGCGCTCTATACGTTGCAGATGACGCGCATCAGTAGGTAATAAAAATGAAATAGCCACACCATCTTTACCAGCACGGCCAGTACGACCAATTCTATGTATGTAATCTTCACAGAAACGTGGCAAATCAAAATTAATAACGTGAGTAATATCGCTTACATCAATACCACGTGCTGCAACATCAGTTGCAACTAAGAACTGTATACCGCCCTTACGTAATTGTTCTAATGTACGATTACGTACATTTTGTTTTAAATCACCGTGTAAAGCTGCTGCAGAAAATCCTCTGTCGCGTAATTGTGCTGCCAATCTATCTGCACTTACTTTAGTCGCAGTAAAAATAATAGCTTTATAAATACTGTTGTCATTTAAAATGTGATTCAACAAACGCATTTTATATTGTTGGTTATTTACTTTATAAATTTCTTGACGAATCTTAGGTGCCGCTAATTTTTCACTCGATAAATCAATACGCACAGGATTTTTTAATAAGTGGCGCACTATGGTTGCTAATTTTTTATCGACGGTTGCACTAAACAATAAAGTTTGTCTGTCCGCAGGTGTTAATTTAGCAATGTATTCTACGTCTTCAACAAAACCCATATCCAACATACGATCAGCTTCATCTAACACCAACATTTCAATTTCAGATAAATCAACACGTTTTTGCTCCATGTGATCCATCAAACGACCTGGTGTTGCAACAATAATGTCTGCACCGCGTGCTAAATCTTTAATTTGATGATGATAAGGCATACCACCCACTAAACTTACGATATTAAAACGTAAAAACTTACCGTATAAACTAGCTGCCTTCATGATTTGTGTCGCCAGTTCACGCGTAGGCGTTAAAATCAAAACGCGTGGTTTTTTAGACGGTGTTTGCGTACTCAATCGATGTAGCGCAGGCAATACAAATGCAGCGGTTTTACCCGTACCTGTTTGAGCTGAAGCAACCAAGTCCTTACCATTTAAAATATCAGGAATAGATTGGGCTTGAATCGGTGTGGGTGTGGTGTAGCCACAAGCACTCAACGCCTTGTTAATATTTGGGTTTAAATTTAATTGTACAAATGACATGATATTTCCTCTTTATAATATGCAAGCCATGTGGGTCACATATTTCCCGAGGAAAGAGACCTAGATAGCTGGCGGTTAATGTTTCATCGCCAACTTATTGATCCAGAATCACTTTTGAGAGATTGAAGATATTATCAGATGATTGAATTGGTGATGATCTATAAAACTCAATACTTATATCTGAACATTATTTCGGCATAAAAGCAAGTTATTTAACTTAGCTCAACAGGCTTACCTGGGGCCTTATAGAGAGAGCTTTACTAATACCAAAACACCAAAATTAATCTGCTGATGGTTTAACAGGTTTATTGTTTGTAATGTTATCATCGGATTTATTATCTATTTTATCGACCAAATTGGCATCTTTATCACTTTTCCCCATCACAACGAAATCTTCATTGTAGTCACTGGATTGCTCGTTTTGCTCATTACGTTTTGAAAAAGGCTTATTAATAGCAACACGCGTTTTTTTTGCTAATTTTTTAACTGGGCTAAATATTGAAGAAGATAATGAAGATGATGAAGAGCTTGATGGAAGATTAGGAAGACATTTTTCTTTTAATAATTTTGTTAAAGGATTATCGGGAGTAACTTGGTATGCATTAACAAAACCGCTCTTTTGTGCTCTTTCTACATTTTTACTTCCATCATCAAAAAAATAAAAATCTGACTCAGTAATAAAAGGGCTTTCGTCGGTAAAGTAATCTAAATATTTTTTTAACTTTGCTACTTTATCGTCTGTGTCATTATGATTAGTTGGCTCGTAGAAAGAAATATACTGGTCAAATCCTGCCGCTTCGAATTGACTTTGATAATAACCCATAGCAGCTAAGCCACTCGTCCCTGTCGCTAATACTATTTTCACTCCAGCTTCTGCAATTGTTCGTAATACTCTCTTTAGGTTTGGATCAATATTTGCTGTATCACGAAAACGATCCTCGTTTTTTGTTAATGTAGCAGTATCATATCCGCGATAATGAGTCGCACGAAATCCCTGAAGGTCTATTTGTTGAGAAGAATAGCTATCAATAATCGTACCTTCCACATCTAGCACTAAAACCCTCATAATCTCTGCCCCTTTTTTGTGCTATTTATTTTAAAAATAGCACATTTTTTACGAAGAAGCGTTAAAACAAACTTATGTGTTTTATAGATGAAAGTAATTTTTCTTTCAAACCAACTAGTTACCAAAAAGTGCCTAATTGATCCTTTTGCCACTAACCTTTTATAGTTATCCAATCTGGTTTTTTTACAATTGAAAGGAGGCAAAATGAAAACAAAACTTATAGACGCTATTATCAAGAAGGTCCTATCTAATCAAAGCCAAGCATGGTGTACGTGTCAATGGGCTCCTAATAAGTAATATTCCCATTTTAAAT
>BMAH01000184.1 GCA_014132615.1 Gammaproteobacteria bacterium | reverse complement strand
TTACTACAACAGGTGGGAGAGGGAGCAATGCACGTCATTCCTGTACGCTAGCGCGGAGACGAAATCAGTTCTGGTATGCATTTTTGTCATCGAATTACTAAACATCTATAGGGAGACAACTATGCATTCAGATTAGATGAAAAACCATTCAACTCAGACACTCTCTCCCACAGTCTTTGTACTGTAGCGATAGGAATAGCAGAAATGCCATGTGAGTCAGCATATTTCTCAAAATAAATCGCATAGACCAAGTCGCTTTTTTGCTGCAAGGATAAATTTCTATGCTTTGCCATTAAGTGCATAGAAACAGGTTGTGAGTTAGATTTGAGAGGTGGTTGGTAGTAGTTAATAGGCAGTAAGTCATAGCCCAATTGTTGATAAAAATGTATGCGCCTTTGCGCATTATGTCTATCCCGCTCATTAGTTAAAGCGAAAGGATTATCAACTTCAAATATAATGCCTTGGGGAAATTGATTTTCTACATAGTTAAATAAGGTTTTCCCAATTTGCTGTCCTCTACATGTTGCATCAATAGCCATATAAATCAGCATAAAAATGGGAAAATGATTAAGCTTTTGACCGTGAGCAATGCCTATGCTCAATCCTTCCTTATTTCTGACGCTTACTGTTAAACCGGCTTGTTGCTTGAGGCAGTTAAAAATAGCCTGCTTAGGTTCTAATTCACAAGCGGGGAAAGAGGAGTAGTAAATGCGCCACCAATCTTCATCATTTTGCAGCGCAGTTTCACAGGAAAAGGATTGAATAGTATAGGACAATTAAGCAACCCGCGCTTTCTTCTCACTTCTACGTAAAATTTCACCTGCTAATGCTAAATAGGCAAGCGCGCCTTGTGATTTCTCATCGTATAAAAGTACAGGGGCGCCGTGACTGGGTGCTTCTGCTAAGCGCACATTGCGGGGAATAACAGTACGATAAACACGATCAGGAAAGTGGGCTAGTAACTGAGCTGATACATCTAATGCTAAGCGATTGCGGCCGTCGTACATAGTACGTAACAAACCTTCAATTTGCAGTCTTTGATTAATCGTGCTGCGAATTTGTTCTACCGTATTTAATAAACCGCTTAAGCCTTCTAATGCAAAATACTCGCATTGGATAGGAATTAATACTGAATCTGCGGCAACTAAGGCATTTACGGTTAAAACGCTTAGTGAAGGTGGGCAATCTATTAAAATATAATCGTAATCATCAATGACAGTATCTAAAATACTTTTTAAGCGTTGTTCACGTTGAGCCACTTGCAATAATTGCATTTCGGCAACAATTAATTCTTGATTAGTGGCGAGTAAATCAAAACCACCTGCTGTTGGCAGTAAAGCTTCTTTAATCTCTACTTCCTGACATAAGACATGATGTGCAGCGTAGCGTACTTGCGATTTGCTAATGCCACTGCCAACGCTTGCATTACCTTGTGGATCTAAGTCAATTAGCATCACTTTGCGTTTCATAGCAGCAAAAGAAGCAGCAAGATTAATGCTGGTTGTGGTTTTCCCAACGCCGCCTTTTTGATTAGCAATCGCAATAATTTTTCCCACAATATGTCCTCTTAATTGGTTACCTTGATACAGACCAGATGGCGCGTCACATCTATCCCTTTTAACTTAAGCTCTATGATTTTATCTACAACTGCATCACTAGGTAAGTCATTTAATTCATCTTGAGGATAATGTCCTTTCATTGCCATCAAATACCCGTTTGGGTTTAACAAATGACGGGTAGTTTCCACAAACAATGATAATGAACCAAAAGCGCGAGAAAGAATACTATCAAAACGTTTGTTAGGTGAAAAATTTTCACATCGGCTGTGAATCACAGAAACATTAGATAAGTTAAGTTCTGCAGCGATTTGTGTTAAGAAACGTGTTTTCTTACTATTTTTATCTAACACCACCCATTCCTGCACGGGATTTGCAATAGCTAATGGGATACCAGGTAAACCGGCACCTGATCCTACATCTAAAAAATACTGGCCCTGTAAATAAGGCTGAATAATGAGGCTATCAATCAAATGAAGATAAACCATCTCTTTAGGAGAGGTAATGGTTGTTAAGTTAAACACCTTATTCCATTTTTCTAAGCCGATTAAATAATTAATTAAGCTTTGCTGTTTTACTTCATCCAGGTTCAAATTATTTTCTTGTAGAGCTGATGTTAATAAACGTTGGTAAGGATTCACGAGGCTTTCAACTTTTTTAAATGAACTAGTAATAAGGAAATGGCAGCAGGTGTAATACCAGGTATACGCGATGCCATGCCTATTGTTGCTGGTTTGTGATTATTAAGTTTTTGTTTTACTTCAGCAGATAAACCATTTATGTCTGCATAATTTAAATTATTAGGCAACGTCGCTGTTTCTTGCTTCATTAATTTAGCAATTTCTTCTTCTTGTCTATCGATATAGCCTGCGTATTTTGCCTGAATTTCAATTTGCTCAGCCGCTTTTTCATCGGTAAGCCCCGGACCACAATTTTCTAATGCCATTAAATCAGCATAAGACAAATTAGGCCTGCGTAATAATTCAAGTAAACGGTATTCACGGCTTAAGGGTTGATCCAATTTGGGTAGTAATGCTTGAGCTGCATTTGTATTGGGTCTTACAAACGTTTGAGCTAAGCGGTCTTTTTCAGTCGTTATGCTAATACGTTTCTGCTCAAAGCGAGCAAAGCGTTCATCATCGACTAATCCCAATTCACGACCAATAGGCGTTAAGCGCAAATCCGCATTGTCTTCGCGCAATAGTAAACGATATTCAGCACGGCTGGTGAACATACGATAAGGCTCTTGCGTGCCGCGTGTAATTAAATCATCAATTAAGACACCTATGTAAGCTTCATCTCTGCGCGGTGTCCACGCTTCTTTTTCTTGGCAATAACGTGCGGCATTTAATCCCGCGATTAACCCTTGAGCGCCGGCTTCTTCATAACCTGTCGTGCCATTGATTTGCCCAGCAAAAAATAAACCTTGTATGGCTTTGGTTTCTAAGCTGGGCTTTAAATCTCGCGGGTCAAAAAAGTCATATTCGATTGCATAACCAGGTCGTGTAAGGTGAGCTTGCTCAAAGCCACGCATGGAGCGAACAAAAGCAATCTGGGTGCTAAACGGTAAACTGGTTGAAATACCGTTAGGATAAAGTTCGTGAGTGGTCAAGCCTTCGGGTTCTACAAAAATTTGATGTGATGTTTTATCAGCGAAGCGAACAATTTTATCTTCAATAGAAGGACAATAACGTGGGCCAATACCTTCAATGACACCGGTATACATGGGCGATTGCGATAAGCCTTCTCGAATTAAGTCATGCGTTTTCTCATTCGTGTGGGTAATGTAGCAGCAAATTTGCTGAGGATGCTCACTTACATTGCCTAAGAAAGAAAAAACAGGCGTGGGCGTGTCACCAGGTTGTTTTTCCATGACATCAAAATTGACAGTCCGGCCATCAATTCTGGGGGGTGTGCCTGTTTTTAATCTGCCAACATGAAAGGGTAAATCACGTAAACGCGAGGCTAACGTTTTAGCGGGAGGATCACCAGCCCGACCGGCTTCGTAGTTGTTAAGCCCAATGTGTACTTTTCCTGCTAAGAAAGTGCCAGCGGTTAAAACCACGGTTTTTGCATGCAGCGCCAAACCCATTTGCGTCACAACCCCAGTGACTTTTTCACCTTCAATAAGAATATCGTCAACGGCTTGTTGAAATAGCAGCAAATTTGGTTGAGTTTCGAGCATAGCGCGTATGGCTTGTTTATATAAAGCTCTATCACCTTGTGCTCTGGTTGCTCTAACGGCAGGTCCTTTGCTTGCATTCAGTATGCGAAAGTGAATACCGGCTTTATCAATGGCTTTTGCCATCGCACCGCCCAGTGCGTCTATCTCTTTCACTAAGTGACCTTTACCAATACCGCCAATGGCAGGATTGCATGACATTTGGCCTAACGTTTCTATATTATGGGTCAATAAGAGGGTATTTGCCCCCATCCTTGCAGCAGCAAGGGCTGCTTCTGTGCCTGCATGGCCACCGCCTACTACAATAACATCAAATTTTTTATTTATATTAATCATAAAGATAATCTCGTTAGCATGCCTAAATGTCACTAAGGTGACTGAAAATTTTACTATTCTACGCTAAAGTATTAAAATTTCGAAAACTTCTTATCCCCCTAACGAGGATTATTATGAAAAAAACCGCAGCGGCGGATGTAGTCATAATAGGCGGCGGCATCGCCGGCCTATGGCTATTAAATCGTTTGCGTCAATCTGGCTATTCAGCCATTTTGCTAGAATCACAAGCCTTAGGCGGTGGTCAAACGCATAAAGCGCAAGGCATTATCCACGGCGGTATGAAATATGCCTTACAAGGTGTGTTGACTCAAGATGCAAAAGCAATTTCTGATATGCCAGCTTACTGGCTACGCTGCTTAGAGGGTAAAGGTGATATCAATTTAACCCGTGTGCCTATTCTTTCTAAAGCTCACTACTTATGGTCGCCTAGTAAATTTACTTCCAAGTTAACAGGTTTTTTAGCAGGGGCAACCCTTGCTAGTAAAGTAGAGGCATTGCCTAAAGAGGCTTACCCCGCTGTTTTTCAATCTCCTCAATTTAAAGGAGAAGTCTTTTCTCTCAATGAATTAGTCATTGATGTACCCGTGCTAGTGAGAGAATTAGTTAAAGATAATCAAGATGCCATTTATCAAATCGAACCTGTTTGCCAAGATGAATTGTTTATAGATAAACAAGGTCGCTTAGCCAATATTACTGTCTATAGTAGCGGTAAGCCTATTGAAATCGCTGCTCAGTATTTTGTATTTACGGCAGGCGCGGGCAATGAAATGATTCTCAATAAATTACGCCCTTCTCATGTGACAGCCCAGCGCAGACCGCTACATATGGTGTTAGTCAAAACGCCGTTTGATTACCCACTCTATGCGCATTGTTTGGGTTTAGGTAGTCGACCGCGTATCACCATCACTACGCACAAGGCGCAAGACGGCAGTTCGATTTGGTACTTGGGTGGGTTGTTAGCAGAAGAAGGTGTTAAACGAGATTCTCAATCACAAATTAAGGCAGCACAAAAAGAATTAACTAATTTATTTCCTTGGTTAGATTTTAAAGAAGCAGAATGGGCAACATTTTTTATTGATAGAGCAGAACCCGCGCAAAAAGATGGCTTAAAACCGGAGAGTACGTATTTTACAGCAATACAAAATATGTTAGTGGGTTGGCCAACCAAATTAGCATTAGCACCTAAATTAGCAGACGATATATTAACGCATTTAAAGAACCAAGATTTAACACCAAAATGGTTTGATAATCGTGAGCTGCGTGCTTTACCTATGCCGCCTTTAGCAAGACCAATATGGGATGAATTATTGTGCGATTGCATCGTTTAGGTTCGACAGAATTAATGATTAGTCCCATTGGATTGGGCACAGTTAAGTTAGGTCGTAATGAAGGTGTTAAATATCCACAACCTTTTGATTTGCCAACAGACAAAGAAATTAAACATTTATTAGAAGTGGCTAGCGAGTTAGGCATTAATTTTTTAGATACAGCACCTGCCTATGGGAAAAGTGAAGAACGTTTAGGCCAACTAATAAATAGAAAAGAGTGGATAATTAGCACTAAAGTGGGCGAAGAATTTATAGATGGTAAATCTAATTTTAATTTCTCTAAATCAGCTATTCACCTTAGTGTCGAAAGAAGTTTAAAACGTTTACGTACGGATTATTTAGACATTGTATTGGTTCACTCTAATGGCGATGATGAGCGAATTATTCATGAAGAAAATGTTTTTACTTCATTAGAAGAATTAAAACTAGCAGGAAAAATACGTGCTTACGGTATGTCTAGTAAAACAGTAGCCGGTGGTTTGTTAGCAGCGCAATTGTCTGATGTAGTGATGGTGACCTTTAATCCTGCTTATTTAGACGAACGTGAAGTAATTGCATTTGCGCATAAAAAAAATAAAGGGGTGTTGATTAAGAAAGCACTAGGCAGTGGTCATTTGAATGCAGCAGATGCGATGCAATTTGTTTTGCAGGAACCGGGGGTGAGCAGTATTATCATTGGTACACTTAACCCAGAGCATTTACGTGAAAATGTGAATTGCTGTAAATAATTCTTTCGCTAAGCTCAACTATTACTTGGTAAGTCGCATAAAATCTGTCATTCCTTTAGATGTTTAGTAATTCTATGACAGAAATCTGTGCTAGTGCCCAACCTCGTCATCCCCGCGTGCTTTTGGCGGGGATCTCCCTAAAGGTTACTTCAAGCAAATTTTATTTTATTACCGAATTTCGCTAAATAGGATGAATCTCTTTGTTAACCAGCTTTCAAATTCTGTTCCATTGGAAAATTCTAGAAATGCAGAAAGAGCTAAATTAAAGAATTCATAGGTTGACTTGGAAGATCCCCGCCAAAAGCACGCGGGGATGACGAGGTTGGGCGCGGAGACGAAATCAGTTCTGGTATTGCATTTTTGTCATCGAATTACTAAACATTTACAGGGATAACAAGCTGCTCTTAGCATCGCATTAACGCAAGTTATCAATCAATTTTTGTTTCAATTCAAACAAGTTTTTCTCTAACCCCACAGGATAAGTTTCCTCACCATGCGTGTTAATAAAAAACTTAGTCTCTTGTAACGCCGTGTCACGCATAGCCTGAATAGTAGGCAAATCAGCGACTAATTTTCCTTCTCTAAAAACAGGCTGAAGTAAATCCACAAACCCATCGTGATCTTCAATTCGAATATGAGGAAGATTGGCATCAAATGAAACTGTTTCGGGTGTATCAGCAATCCCTAAACCAATATCGTAAATCACATCCATGATGTATTTATCATTATAAAAAAATCGGCGAACTTGATGGCGACCTGGATTTGAAATTTTTACATCTTGTTCTGAAAGCTTTATTTTATAATTCCATTCACCTTGAGGGTTTCGTAAAGCAGATAATTTATACACGCCGTCTAAAGCAGGTTGATCATAGGCGGTGGTTAAATTCGTCCCCACACCCCAAGCAGAAATCATGGCACCTTGGTGTTTTAAATTCGTGATCACGTATTCATCTAAAGAGTTACTCGCCAATATCTCCGTTTTTTCAAAGCCTGCTTCATCCAGTAATTTACGTGCCTTAATACTTAAAGCAGCCATATCACCAGAATCTAAACGTATTGCTAGTAAATCGGCATCTTGCTCACGAAGTTTTTTGCCTATCTTTATTGCATTTTTGACGCCATTAATCGTTCCATAAGTATCAACCAGTAATACGCAATTTTGCGGCATAATATCTGCATAAGCAGTAAATGCATCTAATTCACTAGGAAATGCAGTAACCCAACTATGTGCATGAGTACCACGGACAGGGATGTTATACAGTTTACCCGCTAACGTATTTGAAGTAGCAACACAACCGCCAATGTAAGCGGCCCGACTTGCTGAGAGAGCCCCATCTGGACCTTGTGCTCTGCGTAATCCAAATTCAATCACGGTATCATCCCCTGCGGCACGACACACTCGTGATGCTTTAGTGGCGACTAATGTTTGAAAATTAATTAAATTTAATAACGTAGATTCCAATAATTGGCATTGCAAGAGAGGTCCTTCAATGCGCAATAAAGGGGTATTAGGGAAAACAATGGTTCCCTCAGGAATTGCATCAATATTACAAGTAAATTCTAATGTACTTAAATAAGTCAAAAAATCTTCAGGAAATAATCGTTCATTTTTTATGTTTTTTAAGGTGCGCAAATAAGCGATATCATCTTCTTTAAAGCGCCATTCTTTTAAAAAATCAATGACACTCCCTAACCCACAACAGATTGCATAATTTCCCTTAAAAGGATTTCGCCTAAAAAGGAGGTGAAAAGCAGCTGTTTGCTCGTGCATATTGAGCCGCCAATAACCATAAGACATGGTTAATTGGTAAAAATCCGTTAATAAGGGTGAATAAGTATGGGTAGTCACGGACTATTCCTCAGTTGAGTCGTTTTTAACGTTTTAAAACGAGTGCAGCCACATTATAATAAATTTCTTTACTCTTCACGAATAAGGTTTGCGGTATGTTTATCAAAAGGCTGTTTTTAATGATGGGATTATGTGTATTAATCGCCGGTTGTTCAACGGGAAAATCCCCTTACGGCCTTAAGTTTCATGAAAAAGAGACGGATGCGCAATTAGGTGAACGTTATTTATTAGGCCGTGGCGTGCCACAAAGCGACGCTAAAGCCTTTGCCTATTTTAGCGATGCAGCTAATGACAACGATCCTTTTGCCCAAAATGAATTGGCTTTTCTTTATGCATCCGGTCGCGGTACAACTAGGAATTATAATAAGGCGTTTGAATGGTATAAAAAAGCAGCTAATCATGGTTTAGCCAGTGCGCAATATAATTTAGGTTTACTGTATTTACATGGTTTAGGTACACCGCCTAATGAAGCGTTAGCAATACAATGGTTTGAAAAATCAGCGAGTCACGGTTTTGAACCTGCTCGGCTTGCTTTAAATAAATACCGGTCTTAAGTTTGTGCATATTCCACGAAAGCGTTTTGGCCAGCATTTTTTAGAAGACCAATCGATTATCCAGCGAATTATTGCAGCGATTGCGCCAACGACTCACGATCATTTAGTTGAAATCGGTCCCGGACAAGGCGCATTGACCTTTCCTATTTTAAGAGCGGCTAAAGCATTAGATGTCATAGAATTAGACCGTGATTTAATTCCTATTTTAGAAAAAAAAGCACAGGATATTGGACGCTTACATATTTATTCAGGCGATGTGTTGGATGTTAATTTTAATGAATTAAAAAAAGATGAACGCTTGCTACGTGTATTCGGTAATTTACCGTATAACATATCAACGCCTTTAATTTTTCATTTGTTGTCATTTAATAACATTATTAGCGATATGACGTTTATGCTGCAAAAAGAAGTGGCATACCGTTTAGCTGCAGAACCAGATAGCCATGATTACGGACGTTTAAGCATCATGGCGCAATATCATTGCGCAGCCAGTATTTTATTTTTAGTACCTAAAGAAGCATTTAATCCGCCGCCTCAAGTTGAATCTGCGATTATCAAATTAACGCCTCATGCTAAACTACCTTATGTCGCTAAAGACTATGCGCATTTTGCTGCTTTAGTTAAATTAGCTTTTGGTCAAAGACGAAAAACATTGCGTAATAGTTTAAGGAATGTTGTACCTGTTGCTGTTTGGGAAGCGCTTGCGCTAAATACTAACTTACGTCCAGAAAATTTATCTGTACGTAACTTCGTCGAGATTAGTAATGCATGTCAATCTATGCCATAGGTGATGTACAAGGTTGTTATGATGAATTACAACGTTTACTCTCTCTCATTCAATTTGATGCTAATCACGACATCTTGTGGTTTACCGGTGATTTAGTTAACCGCGGTCCGCAATCGTTAGAAGTATTGCGATTTATAAAAAACTTAGGTAGTAGACATATAGTCGTATTAGGCAACCACGATTTACATTTACTCGCTGTTTATTACACGCAAGCAAAACTTCATAGTGACGATACCCTAGATGCCATTTTGCACGCACCGGATAGAGAGGAATTATTAAACTGGTTACGTCATCAACCTTTATTGCATTATGATAAAAGCAATGGCTATACCATGGTTCATGCAGGTTTAGCACCTGCTTGGACAGCCCAACTTGCTCGAAGTCTTGCAAAAGAAGTGGAAATTGCACTGCAACAAGATGATCCACGTATTTTCTTAAAAACCATGTATGGAAATTATCCCGATAAATGGAGTGATAATTTAATGGGCGCAGATAGGTTGCGTTGCATAGTAAATTATTGCACGCGCTTGCGCCTATGTTATCCCGATGGCCGCATTAATTTATCTTACAAAGGTGAAATAGCAGGTAAACCCACAGATTTAATCCCTTGGTTTGATGTGCCTGATAGAGCAAATCGAAATGATAAAATTATCTTCGGTCATTGGGCTGCATTGAATGGAAAAACGAATTTACCTAATTTATTCGCGCTTGATACAGGCTGCGTATGGGGTAATTCACTCACAGCTATGCGATTGGAAGATCAAGCGCGTTTTAGCATTAAATGCGGTTAAGCTTTTTCTAATGTAATAAAGCTATAGTCGTAAGCATTTTTTTCATCTGCTTGATGATTAATGCAAGCAGTTTCTCTCCACTCTGTCTGATTTAATTCAGGAAAAAATGTATCGCCATCGACAATTGTATGGACTAATGTTAAATAAATTTTTTTAACAAAAGGCATGCATTGATGGTAAATCTCAGCACCACCAATCACAAACACTTCTTTCTCATCTACTTCTTTTCCACATTCTAAAGCGTGATCAATAGTCGTGACAACGACACAGCCTGGTGCTTTAAAATGACAATCACGAGTAAGAATAATGTTAGTGCGATTAGGTAATGGCTTGCCAATAGAAGTAAATGTTTTTCTTCCCATAATAATGGGATGACCGGTTGTTAATGTTTTAAAGTGAATAAGATCTGCAGATAAATGCCAAGGCAATTGGTTATTTTTACCAATCACACGATTTTCAGACATAGCTAAAATGGCAGAGATACAAGGTTGTGTCATGATTGCACTTTCAGTTAATGAATTTAATACTATAGTAAAACAAAAAACCCCAACTATCATCCAGACGTGGGGTTTTTTAGGTAGGTAAACTATAGGTTAATTATTGCTTTAGCGAAAGAAAATTACTCGCTGCTTTGAGTTGCTGTGAGAGAGCGGAATGATGTGTTTCTTGCCTCGTGACTTTCTTTTGCGGAGTTTTTCTTTCTGCCTTTTGTGGGTGTAAACATTAAGGAGTTATTGGCTAAAGAGTTATAGGCTCCGTAGTGGCGTTCATTAAACTCACCTTCATCCTTAGAGGGATCAGGTGTCTCTCGCTTAACTTCTTTCTCTTTTCCTTTATCAGAAGCGCGGGAATAGATTTCTGTATCCGTATCTTCCCTCTGTATTTCATCTCCTTGAGATGGAGTAGCTTGATATTGACTTGGTGCTTGAGCTGTTTCCGAAGTAGGCCCTGGTCCTGGGTCTTTAGCTGCTACTACTATCGCGGGTTTCTTACCAAAAATCCGGCCGAAAGCATTACTTATACCAGATTTAACTTTGTCAGTTACCTTCTCAAAAAAGGTGTCAATTTTCTTTGATAATCTTCCATTAAACCCCATATCATCGACTAATTGGAATATCTTAATGGCTGCACCTGCGCCTGCAATGGAGAGAATGAGAGCAGAAGGAATAGCGCCAAATGAAACGCCGCCAAGAGCGCCCAAAGCAGCGGCAAAAACCACAGTGGAAATTGCAAACACAGCAACTGAAACTAGGGTTTCGAAGACAGAGTAAACAAATTCACGTCTAGCTTCAAAATTTTCTTGAGCAGCTTGGTCATAGATTTCTGTTGCTTCTTTTAAGTGTTGATAAGCGTCAAATTGGCTTTGCAATAATTTTTCGACATAGTCTTCTCGTGCCATGTTTATAGCATCTACTTGATCATAAACAGTCTCTAGCTTCGCTTTAGCAAGTTTTTGCTTTTTATATGACTTATAATACGTCAGGGCTGCTTGGACTAGTCCGTAACTTGATAATGCCGCTACAATACTGGGTATAAACATAGGTAATACGGTAGTAGCCATAGCAGGAATGGCTGTAACTATTCCTAAAATGCCGGTTACTGCTAAGGTTAATAATATGCTAGAAGCTGCTAGCCCTACGGCATTGCCAATTATAAAAACACTATTAACTGCTATGGATTTAAGTATTTTTTTGTAGGGACGTTTAACACGTAAATTTTTTAAATCTGTATTTGAATACTGACTAAAATCGAGGTTTTCTACAAATTCTGGGTTTACAAATATAAATTTATTTGTTTTCTTTGAGCTGCTAGAAGATCCAACTGCATCTTCATCTGCACTTCTTAATTTTAATTCATTAATAACTAAACTCTTTAATGTATTATTACTAGCTTCATGAGCATCGTTAATTTCTTTTAAATCATCAAGTAAATCTTTTATCGCTTCTCTCAAGCCTAGGACGAAAATGAAAAGGCCGGCGCCGCTTAATAAGAAAGGGCTGACAATGCTTGAAATTGATTTTGGTATAAGACTAGGTAAAGCATTTGGGACATCATCACCCACTTGACTACCAGTTTGAGCAACTTTAGCTGTAGGCGCTGCTACTTCAGCTGCTTTCTTAAATTGCACAAGAAAAGCATCATACCACTTTACAGGTGGTTTTTCTTTAACGTCTTCAGGAGAGTCTTCCTTTGAATCGACTAAGTGCTTACCAGTACGTTGCAAATATGAGCCATCAATACCCAACAGAATGTCTTCTATCTCTTTGGCAGTTAAGTTTCTTTTGCTTTTCATTCCTCTAGCCTCTCCTCGCCTGTTTAATTTAAACAGTTCTTATATTGTTTATTGTAGCTGCCTCAAATTAACGAGAGCTTAACAACGAGGCGGCTAAACTTAAAAAAACCTTAAATTAGCACATTTATTGGCTTTATTGAGTTAAAAATGACCGCGCTTTCTATCTCCCCGTCTTTTCGTTAATATGGTCAGTTTTAAAGTGGTGGCTAATCCGATGAATAAACAAGCATTGCCCACGTTTAAAACATTAGAGCAGACTCTAGACAAAACGGTCTTAAAATTACACCCATCTCAAGTGCACGGGCTAATTTGCGGGATTTTATGTGGAAATGCAAATCCTAAAAGTGCTTGGGAAAATTTGGTAACAGGTGGAGATGAATCAGTTAAAACTCATGAGGTTTTACAATCTCTCTACGATGCGAGTGCCAAACAATTAGAAGAATTCTTATTCGAACTTGAATTAATGTTACCGCCGGATTCTGATGCGCTTCCCTTACGCGCTGAAGCATTGACCATGTGGTGTCAGGGTTTTTTAACAGGCCTTAAATTGGTCGATGTTCCTATCGTTGATAGAGAACCGAGTGATATGACAGAAGCAATTAATGACATCATAGAAATTGCAAAAATGAATTATGAAGAAGTGATGGCGAGCGAAGAAGATGAAACTGCCTACGTCGAATTAGTAGAATTTGTGCGCGTAGCTGTTATTTTAATTTATCAAGAAACACGAGAAGCGGCGGGGAAGAAATCTAACGATAGCACACCTTATTTGCATTAATTGTCTTACTTTTTAGGAGGGATTCTAATGATTAACATGACAGAGTATGAAAAGCGCAGACAAGAGTTAATGCAAAAAATTGGTCCTCACAGTATTGCTATTCTACCTTCTGCAAAAGAGGTGTTGCGCAATGGGGATGCCTTTTTCCCATTTAGACAGCAAAGTGATTTTTATTATTTAACCGGTTTTGCAGAACCTGATGCAGTTGTTGTATTGATCCCAAATAGAAAAGAAGGCGAATATATTTTATTTAATCGCGTACGCGATAAAGAAAGAGAAATTTGGGATGGACCGCGTGCAGGACAAGAAGGAGCGAATAAAGAATTTTTAGCGCATGAATCATTTCCCATTAGTGAATTAGAAAATAAATTGCCGGAACTATTAGTCGGCAAGGAAAGCATTCATTATCCATTAGGATTAAATCGCAATTTTGACGATTTATTGATGGCGAGTTTAAATAAAGTGCGTGCTAAATTGCGTAGCGGCTTACAGTCACCGTTAGCATTAATTGATATTACACCTTCACTGCATGAAATGCGTTTATTTAAAAGCCCCAGTGAAATTGCCACTTTGCAAAAAGCGATAGATATTACGCGGCTAGGGCATATACGCGCTATGGAAGTGTGTGAGCCTGGAATGAATGAATATCAAGTTGAAGCAGAATTGTTACATGAGTTTTTGCGTCATGGTGCAAAGTATTGTGCTTATAATCCTATTGTAGGTGCAGGCCGTAATTCTTGTATTTTGCATTACATTAATAATAATCAAGTTATCTCAGATGGCGATTTAGTACTAATTGACGCTGGGGCTGAATATCAACATTATGCAGCAGATATTACCCGTACTTTTCCAGCGAATGGCCGTTTTTCAGGCGAACAGCGTGCTATTTACGACTTAGTGTTAGCGTCGCAGTTAGCCGCGATAGAAAAAGCAAAACCAGGCGCGCTTTGGACGGATATGCAAACTGTCATTTTAAAAGTCATCACACAAGGATTGGTGGATTTAAATATATTAAAAGGCGATGTCGATAATTTAATTGAACAACGCGCTTATTTTCCTTTTTATATGCATAACTCCGGGCATTGGTTAGGTTTGGATGTACATGATGTAGGGCGATATAGAGTGGATGATAAATGGCGAACATTGCAACCAGGTATTGTGTTAACAGTAGAGCCTGGTATTTATATTTCTCAAGATATTCCTAAAGTAGATAAGCGTTGGCATAACATTGGCGTGCGCATTGAAGATAATGTCGTCATTACAGATAAAGGGTGCGACGTATTAAGTAAAAATATTCCAAAAACCGCTTCTGAAATAGAAGCAATCATGGCGAATTAATCATGCAGCAATTTGATCTCATTATTGTAGGAGGAGGATTAGTCGGCGCAGGACTTGCTATAGCATTACAAGATACTCAATTAAAAATAGCATTAGTTGATGCGCGAAAGCCTAGTAATGAGGATCCGCGCTTATTTGCTTTAAATGAAAGCAGTTGTCAATTTTTAAAAAATTTACATCTATGGCAAGCATTAGAAAATGATGCAGCCCCCATAGAAAAAGTCCACGTATCGTGGGAAAAACATTTTGGTGCAGTGCGGCTAAAGAATGAAGATGTGGGATTAGCTTCTCTTGGGCATGTTATTCCTGCTAAGCAGATTGAGTTGGTGCTTAATGAACGTTTAGCTAATTTGCCTAACGTCACCTTGTTTAGGCCGGCGACATTAATTAATTTAACGCACGCAGAAAATGTTGCAACGCTACAAATTAAGCAAGATGAGCAAACCTTTTATTTACAAACACCGTTGGTGATAGGTGTAGATGGAACAGAATCAACCGTTAGGAAAGAAGCGCAGATTGAAGTGGAGCGAGTGGAATACGCACAATGTGCATTAGTGACAAGAACATTATTGCAACGTTCGCATTACCATGTCGCTTATGAGCGTTTCACCAAAGACGGGGTGATTGCAATGCTGCCGCTTAAAACTGCAGAAAATCCAGACAATGAATGCGCCACCATTTGGACTGCGAATAAAGAAAAAATTAACCACTTACTTCAATTATCTGAAGTCGATTTCATCGCTGCATTGCAAAATGAATTTGGCTACAGGTTAGGTAGATTGGTAGGTATCACTAAGCGGCATGTTTTCCCTCTACAAAAAGTGAAAGTGACTTCTTCATTACCTGCTTGTATTTTACTGCTAGGTAATGCGGCCCATACAATGAGCCCTGTTGCGGCGCAAGGGTTTAACTTGGCAATTTATGAAGTTGCTGCTTTGGTTGACTGTTTGCAGGATAATAAATTTGATTTGGCTGATTTTAGGCGTAAAATTTCTCAGCAAGAAACTAGCAGCATGAATTTATCGCACTACCTATCAACTTTGTTTGATAAACCTATCCCTCATTTTGTTTTATCAGCGGGTATGGTTGCATTAGACGTAATGACGCCGTTTAAAAAACATTTTATTAACCAATTTATTGGGCGCGCAGGAAGTGTGCCTCGCCTACTATTGAGCATGGATGCATGAAAGAATCTATTCACCCGCATGTTGAAAAAGAGTTATTAATTTTAACTAAAGCATTACTGATAGAATCTGGCGATAAGTCAAAACGCGAAATTAAAATAAATGCTGAATTACAACGGCATTTAGGTTTAGATAGCCTTGCACGCGCAGAGCTTTTTAGGCGCATTGAAAAAAAATGGGAAATAACACTGCCAGATAATGTGTTAGCTCAAACGCAAACATTAGCTGATGTTGCGTCATTTTTATCAAGCGCACAATCTAACATCGGATTAAGCGATGAAATAAAAACCATGGTTTCACATGGTACTCGTCCTAAAGTAGATCCGAGTTATGCTGAAACATTAATCGATGTAGTAAAACTTTACGGTGAACAAGCAAGCACTAAAGCACATGTTTATTTTCAAACAGAAGAAGGTCATGAGGAAATTATTACTTACGGTGATTTATTAACGCATTCTCTACATGTAGCAAATAGTTTGCAAGAAAGGGGTTTGCAACAAGGTGATACAGTTGCCATTATGCAACCGACTAGCCCTCATTTTTTTTATGTATTCTTAGGCACGCTGTTAGCAGGCGGCATTCCAGTCCCTATTTATCCTCCTTTTCGTTTACATATGCTTGAAGCTTATGCAAAGACAGAAGCAAAAATTTTAACAAATGCGCAAGCACGCTTTTTAATTATCTTTGATCAAGTTGCTTTATTAAGCCAAATGCTAAAAACATTTGTGCCTACTTTAAAACAAGTTGTGACTGCAAAAGAATTATTAGAACATCCTTACCCACTTGCAAAAATTGCTGAAGGAAAATCAGATCATCCTGCTTTTATACAATATACTTCGGGTAGTACCTCAGACCCTAAAGGTGTGTTGCTTAATCATTTTAATTTACTCTCAAATATTAGAGCTTATGGTAAAGCAATTAAGGTAACTCAAGACGATGTTGCTGTGAGTTGGTTGCCGCTTTATCACGATATGGGTTTAATTGGGATGTGGTTAGGTAGCTTATATTACGGTGTTCCACTGGTATTGTTAACACCATTTACTTTCTTAAATCATCCTGAGCGTTGGCTATGGGCCATTCATTATCATAGAGGCACCATTTCTGCAGCCCCTAATTTTGCCTATGAATTGTGTGTGGGAAAGGTAGACGAAGGTGTCATTGAAGGATTGGATTTATCTTCTTGGCGTTTAGCTGCTAATGGTGCAGAAAAAATTTATCCTCGTACTTTGCAGCAATTTGTCGATAAATTTTCTCATTACGGCTTTAAGCGGGAAGCCTTAATGCCTGTTTACGGATTAGCTGAATCAACCGTAGGGTTGGCTGTTCCACCTTTGGGTCGAGAATTTAAAATAGATAAAATTGATAGAAATATTTTTGAATCAGAAGGGCGTGCACAACCAACCCAAGATAAAAATGCTTTAGAGCTAGTCTGTTGTGGCAGTGCATTACCACAACATGCAATACGCATAGTCAATGATGAAAACCAAGTCTTAGCAGAAAGGGTGGTGGGTAATTTACAATTTCAAGGGCCGTCATCTATGCAGGGTTATTTTAATAATCCGAGTGCAACAGAAAAAATTTATCACGATGGCTGGTGGGATAGCGGTGATTTAGCCTATTTAGCCGATAATGAATTGTATGTTACAGGTAGACGTAAAGATGTAATTATCAAAGCGGGACGTAATTTATATCCTGTCGAAATTGAAGAATTAGTGGGAAATGTAGAGGGCATACGCCAAGGTTGTGTGACTGCATTTGGTGTTTCAGATAATGCGCGTGGGACAGAACAACTAATTGTGGTTGCTGAAACTAAAGAAAAACAACTTGGCAAAAAAACAAAATTAACTGCTGAAATCAAAGAATTAATTGCTTCTACACTAGATATTGCTCCCGATCAAATTATCTTAGTGGCGCCCCATACTGTACCTAAAACTTCAAGCGGAAAATTACAAAGAGCGGCCTGCAAGCAGCTTTATCTTGATAAGAAGTTAGCAAAGACACATCTTTCCCCTGCTATGCAATTACTTAAACTAAGTTTAAAGAGTATAGGTTATAAGCTAGCATCGATTATATCGCTTTTGCTTAAAACAGTTTATACGCTGTATTTTGCTATGATGTATTTAGCAATTAGTTTGCCGACGTATTTATTTGTATTGATAAGCAATGATCACTTTGCGCGTAAAGCTTGTAAATACTGGGCTAAATTAGTGTTGTTTTTGGGGTTGTGTCCAGTAAAAACTGTGGGTAAAGCTTATTTATACCAATCGCAACCTCTTATTTTTGCATCTAATCATGCAAGTTATATTGATGCTATTGTTATGCTTAGTATATTGCCGCTTAATGCGCGCTTTGTTGCTAAGAAAGAGCTATTTGATTTGCCCTTGCTTGGCGGGGTGTTAAATAAATTAGGTTTTATCGCATTAGATAGAACAGATTTACCCCGCGGCTTAGAAAATACTCAGAAAATAAATGCAGAATTACATCATGGCAATTCTATTCTTATTTTCCCTGAAGGCACATTTGGGTATGCATTTGGTTTGCGGCCATTTCGTATGGGTGCATTTAAAATTTCGGTAGAAACTAGTGTGCCAGTTTGTCCTATTGCATTAAAAGGGACACGCATTATTTTACGTGATGTAGAAATGCTGATGCGGCCTGGACGTATCACAGTCACAGTATGTCCGCCTATTAAACCTGAGGGTAAGGAATGGCGCGATGTCACACAATTATGTAATGCAGTAAGAGTAGAAATTGCTAAATATTGCGGCGAACCTTCGCTTGATTTTATTGCTGCTCAAACGGTTGCTGCTTCAAGGAAGAAATAGTGAAAGAACGTAAAGCTATTTTACCTATCGCTGCCTGGTGTGCTTATGATTCAGGCTGTGCGTCATTTTCAATTATCGTTACTACATTTATATTTTCTACTTATTTTACTACTAGCGTTGCAAAAAATTCGATAATTGGTACTTATCAATGGGCAAATGCAGCAGCATTAGCAGGTCTCATTATAGCTATTACTGCACCATTATTTGGCGCGATTTCTGATTACGCAGGGCAGCATAAACGTTGGCTAGGATTTTTTACTTTAGTTTCTATTGTAAGCACAGGATTACTCTGGTTTGCTTATCCAGATACAAAGTCTGTTTACTTAACGTTAACTTTGGTAGTGATAGGCACAGTGGGATATGAAATTGCACAAGTATTTTATAATACATTTTTAAGCATTCTCGCTCCCCCGAATTACATAGGGCGCATCTCAGGGTGGGGCTGGGGTTGCGGCTATTTAGGCGGTATTGTTGCTTTAACGTTAGCCTTATTTGCATTTGTAAAATTTAATTGGTTGGGACTTGATACAAAAACAGCAGAACAAATTCGCATATGCGGTCCTTACGTTGCTATATGGTATTTTACTTTTGCGCTGCCTTTGTTTATTTTTGTACCAGAAACACCAATTAAAAATGCTAATATCAAATTAGCTTTTAAAGAAGGTAGTAAAAAGTGGTTAGCCACTTTAAAAATTTTGCCTAAAGAAAAGAATATTTTTATCTATCTTGCTGCTCATATGATTTATACAGACGGTTTAAATACCTTATTTGCTTTTGGCGGCATTTATGCAGCAGGTACTTATGGTTTGAACTTTGAGCAAGTTTTATTATTTGGTATTACCATGAATATCGCAGCAGGCATAGGTGCAATGAGCTTAGCTTGGTTAGATGATTGGTTAGGTGCAAAAGAAACATTGATTATTTCTTTAATTTGTCTTTTTGTTTTGGGTATTCCTATTTTATTTCTTCATGATAAATACTTATTTTGGATTTGTGCTCTATTCCTTTGTTTATTTGTGGGTCCTGTACAATCAGCTAGCCGTTCTTTGATGGTGCATTTAGTAGCGGATAAAGAAACGTCGGGTGAAATGTTTGGCTTATATGCATTATCAGGCAGAATAAGTGCTTTCATAGGTCCGTGGTTATTAGGAGCGCTTACATTATTATTTAATAGCCAGCGAGTTGGTATGGCCAGTATATTATTCTTTTTTGTGGCCGGTATTTTATTGTTAGCGTTTGTTAAAAAACCTAACTGCATCTAACAAGGATGTGTCATGAAAGATAAGCAGGACTCATTGTTAATTTTGGCTGCAATGGCAGATAACAAAGAATTTTTTATTAATTTAATAAAACAGGGTAAATCTATTTTCAAAAGAAATAGAGAAGGTGACACAGCGCTTGATATTATTGTTTGCAATGGTCATCTAGATTTGCTTATTCTTTGCATGCAATTGTTTCCCAATTGTCGAAACTATAGAAATTTAGATGACTTTAATTTGCTGCATTTAGCGGCTTATTTCGACCAGCCTGAAATCATGTGCTGGCTCTTAGATCATGCATCATTTGATATTGAGGATAAAACGGAGCAGGGCCACCATGTTTTGTCCATTGCATTAGAAAGTAAGTGTAAGTCTATACTTAAAGTACTTCTTCATAGAGGCATTATCACAAGTGAGTTATTAGATAATAAGCCAATCCTAAATCCTCATGCCTTTATGTTATATAATCAATCAAAACCATCTTTTGAAATAGGTTCAGAGACAGGGATTAGTGCTTGCAAACGCCCTTGAATTATTTTCAAATGATGCCATATCTATTTTATACACGATAAATAAGGGTGAACCATGAGCAACAATATCCATACGATAAGCGATGACTCATTTGAAAAAGATGTATTAAAGTCTTCAACACCAGTATTAGTTGATTTTTGGGCGCCTTGGTGTGGTCCCTGCAAAGCAATAGCGCCAATCTTAGAAGAAATTGCGCCTTCTTATGAGGGCAAAGTGAAGATTGCTAAATTAGATGTAGATCAAAACCCAGGTACACCGCCTAAGTTTGGCGTAAGAGGTATACCAACATTAATTTTATTTAAAGATGGTCAAGTTAAAGCCACTCAAGTTGGTTTATTAGGAAAAGCGGATTTAATGCGGTTTATCGATAGCAATATTTAACCAGCTTTATTTTAAATATGACAATCTCATTGCTAGTTAGAATGGATTTGGTGGTGAGATTGCATAAATTGTAATTTATTATTGAAGCTCTGGATATTCTTTAAAATTAATGCTATTTTTATGTTCGTAGATAACCCTTGTTTTACACCTGTCGTATCTTTTCCATGTTTATTTATTTGTGGTTATCAGGCGTGTCTGTCCTGAGGTGGGTCTTACTCTAGGCTGGCGTAACGTTAGTATTATCATGAGTTCATTGTCACTTCTATGCTAAAAATCAATCAATATCTATATGTAGGGCTTAAATCACTATGAGCGAAACTGTTACAAATCTTACCGAACTTAAGAAAATGAACCCCGCCGAGTTAATCGCTTTAGCCGAGCAATACGGCTTAGAAAATATGGCCCGCTCCAGGAAGCAAGACATTATCTTTGCTATCTTGAAAGAACATGCAAAACGCGGTGAAGATATCTACGGTGATGGAGTATTAGAGATTCTCCAGGATGGGTTCGGTTTCCTACGCTCTGCAGAAGGTTCTTATTTAGCGGGACCTGATGATATTTATGTCTCCCCTAGCCAAATTCGACGCTTCAATTTACGTACTGGCGACACCATTTCCGGTAAAATCCGCCCTCCTAAAGAAGGCGAACGCTATTTCGCTTTACTTAAAGTAGATGAAATTAATTTTGAAGCGCCTGAAAATGCAAAAAGCAAAGTACTATTTGAAAACTTGACACCCCTTTTTGCTGATGAGCAATTAAAAATGGAATTGGGGAATGGCAGCACGGAAGATATTACTGCTCGTGTCATTGATTTAATTTCACCTATAGGCAAAGGCCAGCGTGGTTTAATTGTTTCACCGCCAAAGGCTGGTAAAACCATGATGCTGCAAAACATTGCACACTCTATTGCCCATAATCATCCAGAGTGCTACTTAATCGTATTATTGATTGATGAACGTCCTGAAGAAGTCACAGAAATGTCTAGGACTGTTAAAGGTGAAGTCATTGCAAGTACCTTTGACGAACCTGCAAATCGCCATGTACAAGTAGCTGAAATGGTAATTGAAAAAGCAAAACGTTTAGTTGAACACAAGCGCGATGTTGTTATTTTATTAGATTCTATTACTAGGCTTGCCCGGGCATATAACACAGTTGTTCCTGCATCAGGAAAAGTATTAACGGGCGGTGTGGATTCAAATGCATTGCAAAGACCTAAGCGTTTCTTTGGTGCTGCTAGAAATGTAGAAGAAGGCGGCAGCTTAACTATTATTGCGACCGCTTTGGTTGAAACCGGTTCAAAAATGGATGATGTCATTTACGAAGAATTTAAAGGAACTGGTAATATGGAAATCCATTTGGATAGACGTATTGCTGAAAGACGTGTCTACCCAGCTATTAATGTAGCTAGAAGTGGCACTAGACGAGTGGAAAAATTTATTGGTAAAGATTTACAAAAGAAAATTTGGATACTACTTAAAATATTGCAGCCTATGGAAGATGGGGCGGTGGAATTCCTTATTGATAAATTGAAAGGCTCAAAAACAAACGAAGATTTTTTTGATGCCATGAAAGGCTAACGATATGCATTATTGGTTGTTTAAATCTGAGCCAGAATGCTTCAGTATTGATGACCTAAGCCACCGTCCTAAGAAAACAGAGCATTGGGACGGTGTGCGAAACTATCAAGCTAGAAATATGTTGCGTGATGAAATTAAAAAGGGTGATAGAGGCTTTTTCTATCACTCTAACTGCCAGCCCCCGGGTATAGCAGGCATAATCGAAGTAGTGAAGGAAGGTTATCCTGATTTTACTGCTTGGGATATTCACAATGAACATTTCGATCCAAAAAGCACAGAAGAAAAACCATTGTGGTATATGGTTGATGTTAAATTCATAGAAAAATTCCCTCACTTTGTTTCTTTAGATGAAATTAAAGCGCATCCTGCTCTTAAAGATATGCGCATAGTGCAGCGCGGAAATCGATTATCTATTACGCCTGTCACTAGCAAAGAATGGCAAACTATCGTAAAGCTAGGGATGAAGCAAAAGTAATATCACGTCATCATAAACCATCTTCTGACTGTTTCTTCTCCTAATTTATCGTAGATGTAAGTCAAATAGCGATTTAGTTCAGTCTCATTGGGTTTCAACTCATTACTTTCTGTCGCAGGATAGTGATGGAAAAATACACCGTTTAAGTATTCTTTACAGAATGCATGATAATCGTAAGTAAACAATAAAAAGGTATGCCACATTTCATCAATGGCGCGCATTTCTGAGTAAATAACACAGCTAAAGTGAAAATCCTCATTGTTTGGTTGCTGCGTTCTATCAAATTGATGCTGATTGCATAACCAAATAAATTTTATTAACTCTCGCCATGTTTGTTCAGGGGTTAAAATAGAGTGAGGATAATCTCGTTTATACCGTGCAATGACAGCGGTATTTGTATACGAAAGTAAATCGTTTATATCCAGTTTCATCATCATTAAGGCAGCTTTAGCTGCCTTCTCACTATTATTT
>BMAH01000183.1 GCA_014132615.1 Gammaproteobacteria bacterium | reverse complement strand
TGGGAGAGGGAGCAATGCACGTCATCCCCGTACGCTAGCGCAGATTTCTGTCATTTAGGCACAATCGTAATACCGCCATCTTTTTCCAAAATGGCATATTTAATTTCATCCATACGCGCAATGCCACGCCACTTACGTGCAGATTCTAAAATATCCTCCTCATCTATTTCCATGGCACGCATGAGCTTAGCTTGAGGCTTACCATCAACGACTATTACTAAAGGCTGCCCATCCATGACGCGTTCCAACTTTGGATATTTCGTTTTGAGCAAGCTAAATAATTTATCAATTAAAATTAAAGTTGAAACAACAATCACACCGTTTATTACAGAATAATCATTAGCTGTAATCGCTTGTTGAGATGCATCACCAATAATTAACACTAAAACAAAATCAAATAAGGTAATTTCTGCTAATGTGCGTTTACCAGAAATGCGCAAGATAAAGAGTAGAAAAAAATACATAAACGCAGCTCTTAATACGGATTCCATTTGATAGTCCTTTTTATGGGTAAACAAACAAGGCAACATTCATTTTCGCACCTTCACCTGTACTCAGGTGGGCTTTTATCCAACCGGTTTTTTGCGGTTCAAGCAACCAATTGATTGATAAAATATGATCTGACGGTTTGGTCCAGAAATAATAGACAATGTTGCCGTCAATGAATTTGGAATATAAAGGCTGAGGTAAAATTTGTTGTATATGCATATCTTTCAGAAAATCTGCATTGATGGCTAATACTGTCATTTCTCCTGAAGAAACCGGTATATTTATCCGCAACTGACTACTGTCTTCCACTCTCAAAGTAGGCGGGTAAGTAATCGCAATCCCCTCTTTCACATCCCCGCGCGTATACTCCCAAATCCCACCGCCGCCACCAAAACCAAACAATGTTGCAATTAAAATTAAACAAAGGAGGACAACACCTAAGCGAATAAAAATTTCTTCGTAGCGATTAAGGCCATATGCATAAGCAGGCAAATCCAAATCTAACCGCTTTTTAGTCATAGCAATATCCTTATGCAAAAAATTAGTATAGCAAAAGCAATTATATCCGTCATTTCAAGGAATACTTTTATATGCTATGCGCACTACTATAGAGCAAATTCTGCATGAATAATTTTGCCATTCCTGTAGATGTTTAGCCCAACCTCGTCATCCCCGCGTGCT
>BMAH01000182.1 GCA_014132615.1 Gammaproteobacteria bacterium | reverse complement strand
ATATATAAGTATAGAGGGATGCAATTTTAAGCCTTAAGGAGAAGGTCATGGTGAATGAAATTAAATTGGACGGGGTAACTACCTTACCTGCCATGAAAATAACCAAAAAACAGGAAGTAGGCAACAAAACAAATCCCGAAACGAATGAAGAGGAGCTCACTGTCAATTTAAGCTCACTTTCAAACATTATGGTTGCAGAAACTTCTCCTCAAGAGCAGGCCCGCATAATAGAAGTTAAGCAACTTATTGAAAATAAAAATTATCCTATTAATTTAGATTTATTAACTAATAGATTAGCGCCACTTTTTTTAAAGAAAATAGGATAATCACATGACAACGGATTCGTTATTTCATTCACTTCAGCAAGTGCTCAATTATTTTAAAGAATTACACCAGTTATTACAGCAAGATAGGACCTATTTTAGTGAACATAATGTAGCTGGAATTGAATCCAGCAATGTGAATAAGTCTAATTTACTTAATCAATTAAATCCTTTAATTCAACAAATTCGAACGGATGAAAATTCTACCTTATTAACAAGTATTAAAAATTCCAATCGCGATGCAACCAGCAAAAATAAATTGCAGCAATTAGTTGAAGAAATTCAAAAAGAAGTAACTGATTGCTATCAATTCTTAGCGGTAAACAACAATATTGTTTACACTAACTTAAACCAGCTATCTGCTTTATGGAAAAAAATACTTTCCTATGAGGAAGAAGTGAAATATGTCTACGACTGTAAAGCTAAAAAGTAATTAATGTTAATAGGATATGACACTATGGTCTTTTTGAAACATGTTAGTAAATTACCATTTTTTTTATTACTAACTGCATTCATGCATTCTAGCTATGCTGATAATGAAAGTTTAGAAAATATAAAAAAAACTACATTAGATTTCATTCATCAGCATATACAATTATCTTCTGATGAAAAATTAGAAGTTAAAGTGAATGAAGCTAGCATTGCTTTTCAAGTTCCTGCGTGTCAAAGCAGGTTAGAAGCAAGTCTGCCAACCAACAGCAATCATGAAGCTTTATCTAGTGTAGAAATTGCCTGCAATGATGCAGCGAAATGGCGTATCTTTGTACCTGTCGAAGTTAAAATTTTAACAAATGTTATTGTCGCTAAACACACTATTGCAAGTAAAACCACATTGTCTGAAGAAGACATTGATTTTATGCAAGCTGATAGAAATCGACTATATAACGGTTTTTTTACAAAAAAAGATGATGTTATTGGCGATGTTGCGAATCACTTGATCCCTGCTGGCACAGTTCTTACTAAAAAGAATTTACAGTTGCCTTATTTGGTTTTAAAAAATCAAGCTATAACCCTAGTATCTCAACATAATGCCGTTATAGTTACCATGCAAGGCATAGCAAGAACAGACGGCACATTAAATGCTACGATTAAAGTGTTTAATCCATCTTCTAAAAAAATAGTGGATGCCATTGTCACCGGTCCCAATAAGGCCCAAGTTATCGCTTAGCATGGGCTATAGGAGTGAAATGGAAACATGTTAGTTATTATTGGATTTTTAATTGTATCGTTATCAGTGTTTGGCGGCTTTGCAATAGGCGGAGGCCACTTATACGCATTATTTCAACCCACTGAATTTATTATTATTGGCGGCGCTGCTTTAGGCTCTTTTGTAGTAAGTAATAATATCAAAGTTATTAAAGCTACTTTCAGAGAAGCTTTTTCTACTTTTAAGGGCTTTCCTTATACTAAAAAATATCATATTGAATTACTTTCGCTATTTTTTGAATTGACTAATAAAATTCGCAAAGACGGTGCGTTATCAATTGAAGGGGATGTAGAAAATTACAAAGATAGTGAATTATTTAGTAAATATAAGTTAGTCCAAAAAGATCATAAAGTCATGGAATTTCTCTGCGATAATTTACGCTTAATTATCACAGGCCGGGTCGATGTTGCCCACTTAGAAGTGATGATATCCACCGATATTGAAACTTATGAGAATGAAGCTGAACTGCCAATTTTAGCTATTTCCAAAGTAGCTGATGCAATGCCTGCTTTTGGTATCGTCGCTGCTGTTATGGGTGTTGTTCACACCATGGAATCAATAGGCATTCCTCCTCAAGAATTAGGGGCTCTCATTGCTAGAGCTTTAGTAGGTACTTTTCTCGGAGTATTAATAGGCTATGGTTTTACTGCACCTATTGCTTCAGTATTAGAAATAAGACGGCAAACAACCATTAAAATATTGCAATCAATTGAAGTAGTTTTACTTGCTTCTGCTAATAATTTTGCTCCTACTATTGCAGTAGAGATGGCTAGAAAAGTGCTTTATGCAGACACTAGGCCTAACAGTAAAGAGTTAGAAGATATTCTACGTGAAATCAAATCTAGCAAAGCGAGTGAACCTAATGGCTGATGAACAAAATCATAAGCCACAACATGTGGTAATTAAAAAGGTTAAAAAAGTTCATAATAGGCATCATGGTGGTGCATGGAAAATTGCTTATGCTGATTTTGTGACCGCTATGATGGCTTTCTTTTTATTAATGTGGCTACTTTCATTATTAAATAAATATCAGCTTGAAGGTATCGCTAAATATTTTCAAAAGCCTTTAAAAGAAGTATTTTCTAAGCAAGATATGATTGCTAAAAAAGAAAAACTTAAGCCTGATATGTTAGGGCCAACCACTGAAAAAAATACTGGCGCCAAAGAAAACACGCGTAATGTGGTAGATAAAAATGTAGGTATACAAGAAAAGCCTCAACCTGCTCAAGGTAAGGTTGATCAAAAACAAGATGATAAAACCAATCAATTAAAAACCAAGAATGACGATACAAAGGATATTCTAAAGAATAAAGAGCAGCAAAAACAGAAACAACAGTTAAAGCAAGCAAATACCATGGAACAGTTGCAAGAAATGAAAGCAGAATTAGAAGCTAAATTAAAAAATGATCCTGCTGTCAGTCAATTCCAAAATCAATTGAATTTCATAGTGACTTCAGATGGTTTAAAAATTGTTCTCAAGGATTTAGAAAATAAACCTATGTTTTCTGAAGGTAAAACAGATTTTCAAAAATACGCTGTCACTATGTTAAATTGGCTAAGCCAGCAAATTAACAATTATTCTAATCGCCTTGTTATCATAGGCCACACTGATGCCACCCCTTATGCTAATGACGACTATTACAGTAATTGGGAGTTATCCACAGATAGAGCCAATTCGACCCGCCGAGTACTGATAAAAAATGGTATGTCTAAAGATAAAATTTTACGTGTAATGGGCGGTGCTGATACTGATTTATTGGATAAAAATAACGGTGGAAATCCTGCTAATCGCCGTATAGAGATTATCGTATTAACCGATAAAGCAGCAAAACATATAGAAGAGCAGTAAAGCCATCCTTAAACCCTACCAGTCTAGTCTTGATGACGGCTACCTAAAACTAATATACTATAAAAGTTTGTCACTAGGACGATTGGCTCATGGATGAATCGCGAATACTGACCAGTGAAGAAGTCGACGCCATTCTAAAAGCGACGAAAGAACAGAATCAGGATTTAAGCAGCCTTGTCACTGATCAAGCGTCCGTCAAGCAAGATAAAACCTACACTTACGCTCTAGTCAACATTAATGAAGTTACCCGCGCAGAATGCGAAAAGAATCTATCTTCTTTTTTACGCAAAAAAATTCTGATTAAGACTAAGCTAAATACGAATACCTATGTAGCAAAAGCGCTTGAAGATATAGGTGATAAGAAAATTTTTTCAATGTTTAGAGTACTACCTAATAACTACTTTGGCATATTTGTTCTTGATTTATCTCTACTGCATCAAAGCATCAATTTATTATTCGGAGGTAAATTAAATGTTAATGAGCCTGTTATTGAAAACCCAGGGAAAATTGGCACTATCGTTGCTGAAAAAATTTGCCAATTGTTTTTATCTGGATTTGCTCAAGGCTTTCAGGAATATGGTGAATTGAATTGTGAAATCATCAAAACGACTCGCTTAGTCAATTTAGTCACTAGCATGGGCATGTCCAATGAAGATCCTATAGTATTATTTGATTGGTCTATATTTTTAGATGAAATTGAAACCCCCTTCCAATTGCTACTCTCAGAAGAGTTACTAAATCAAATTATTCCACCACGCAAAGAAGATAATAGACATAGAGAAAAAGATTTCTGGAAAACAGCCATCAAAACCCAAGTTGTTGACTCATTAGTTACAGTAAATGTCACGCTTCCAGATGTTAGTATTAGAGTAAATGATTTTATGGCTTTAAAAGAAGGAGACGTCATTCCTATTTCTGACCCTACTTTGGTTTATATATGTTTAAACAGCATAAAGCTGTTTAGAGCTTCGGCAGGCCAAGCAAACTCAAAACGCGTAGCAAAGATTACCAGTCAAATTTAGCTAAAAGGTGCAACCTATGACAGATACAAACAATAATGAACCTGAAGTAATTGTTCAATCTGATGGGAAACCAGATGATAAATCCACTCCACAAGCAGACGCAAATACAGACTCATTATTTGATCCTAGCAAGCTAGGGATTTTAAATGATGTTTCGATTTTATTAACAATCGAAATCGGTAGAGCACAAATAAAAATTCGTGATTTATTAAATTTAACTAAAGATTCCATTATTGATTTAAATAAATTAGCGGGTGAACCAGTTGATATCTATGCGAATGGGAAATTAATTGCCAAAGGCAATATTATTACTGCCAATGGCAAATATTGCGTAAGGCTTTGTTCAATTCCAGATAAAAACACATTATAGCAGGTATAAAAATGGGCTCTATTTATAGTCATATGATAGGTAATTTGCTGCTAGTACTGACATTAATGATGGGCCTACTTTATCTCATAAAAAAGTTCAAATTAAAAAAATTTGCCACGAATCCTACTATTAAAATCATCAATATATTACCCATAGGCACTAAAGAAAAATTACTCTTGATTGAAGTACAAGGTAAAACAATTTTATTGGGCACGACACCTAACCATATTGAAACATTGCATATATTTGAAAATGAAAAAAAATGACATTAATGAAAATAAAAATATTACCTCTTTCTCTGACCATTTAACTAATGTAAACAGGAATCTATGAGAAAAATTCTATTTACATCTCGTTGGGTTATACTGCTTGGGTTATGCCTATTCCCTCTATATAGTTTAGCAGACACTCAAACCATTCCTTTATTAGTTTCACAACAAGCAGGAAGCACCACATCTTACAGCATAAGTATTAAAATTATTGTTTTATTAACTCTCCTAAGTTTGTTACCTGCTATCTTAATCACTACTACTGCTTTTACAAGAATCATTATTGTTTTGTCCATTTTACGACAAGCAATTGGTATACCCAACGTACCTAGTAATCAAATCATAATAGGCTTATCATTTATCATGACATTATTTGTCATGCTGCCTTTTATACAAAAAGTTAATGAAACGGCTGTACAGCCTTACATGCAGGGTAAAATGGCAGAGCAGCAAGCATTGGAGGGTACAGTTACTATTTTGAAAACCTTCATGATCAAACAAACTCGCAAATCAGATTTAAACTTATTTACTGAATTAGCTAAGAAGAAATTTACTGCCGAAGGTGATTATTCATTTTTAATTTTAATGCCGGCTTATATTACTAGTGAATTGAAGACAGCATTTGAAATTGGCTTTTTGATTTTCTTACCCTTTCTTATTATCGATTTAGTAATATCAAGTATTTTAATGTCCATGGGTATGATGATGCTCTCTCCCATGGTCATTTCACTTCCATTTAAATTATTGTTTTTTGTGTTAGTCGATGGCTGGGGACTAGTCGTTACAAGTTTAATAACGAGTTTTCGCGTTTAACAATAGGTGTAAGCTATGAGCACCAAAATATTATTGACAGCGAAACATGAATTACGCTTGGTAATGAACACACAATTACGCCAAGCTATTAATTTATTACAATACAATTCCATAGAGTTAAAACAATTATTACAACAATGTATGGAAAAAAACCCCTTTATAGAATTGGAAGAAGAATTAGCAAGAGAAGAACAAGATACACCCGTTTATGTAAAGCCCACTATCAAACAAGTTAGTTTAGCTAAACACGATGATAATTTCATTGAAAATTATGCTAACCCTAAAAGCTTGCGTGATCATTTATTAGATCAAACTTTATTATGTCAATTTAATACCAAACAGCAATTTCTTGCCGAAGCTATTATTGATGCTATCAATGAGGAAGGCAGGCTGACTATGTCTGCAATAGATATTCAGCAAACATTAAGCCAGCAAATTAAAGTTGAAATTGATGAAATTCAAGCAGTAATAGAGACTATTCAAAGCATGGATCCTATTGGTGTTGGTTGTGAAACTTTACAAGCTTGTCTATCTATTCAGTTACAAACTAAACAACCAAAAGATGCTACTTTAGAATTAGCTCAAACAATAATTAATGATAAATTCGACATATTGATTGATCAAGGCATAAAAAAATTAGCTCAAGCATTAAAATTACCCCGAGCCAATATTGAAGCAGCTATCGATCTTATTCGTTCTCTAGACCCAAAACCAGGTCTAAAATATGCGAGTGAGAATGAAATTATAATGGAACCTGACTTATACGTAAAAAAGATTAAAGATACTTGGCATGTTATGTTAGTAAATAATTTATTTACAAATTTAAAAATTAATAATCAATACCAAGAGTTGATAAAAAAATATAAAAGCCATCAATCTTATGATGCGCTCCAAAAAGAATTACAAGAAGCACAATGGTTAATGAAAAGTTTAAAACGCCGCAATGAAACTTTATTTAATGTAGCATGCCATATCATAGAGTATCAAAAAGACTTTTTAGATTACGGCCAAGCTTTTATGAAACCCATGAATATCATTGATGTAGCACAAGCATTAGGGTTACATGAATCTACTATTTCACGTGTTACAGCAGGCAAATACATTGCAACGCCCAGGGGTATGTTTGAGCTTAAATATTTCTTTCCTAGTTACGTATTAACGGCGACAGGCGATACTTGTTCTGCCACGAAAGTTAAAGAAATAATTAAAGAAATAGTTAGTAAAGAAACGATTGAACACGTATATAGTGATAGTGATATCGCAGATTTATTAAAGGAAGAAGGTATAAATATTGCGCGTAGAACAGTTACTAAATACCGAGAAGCAATGAAAATTTTACCTTCTTACCAACGAGCGCAGCAGTTAGCAAGATCAAACTAATGACGGATACATACTATGGAAAGATTAAATCTGCTGGATAAAACTAAAATATCAACACTGACTTTATTAGACGAATTAAATTGGATTACCGATTTAACACCCCTGCAGGTAGAAGAATTATCCTTATTTTTTCAGCCCTATTCGGCTGAAGCTGGAACCATTGTTTTAATGGAAGGTGAAAGAACGCATTTCTTTTGTTTAATCTGTGAAGGCAGTGTAGATGTCGTTAAAGAAAACTCTTCAGGAAAATTAAAAAAATTAAAAACCTTTGGCAGTGGCAAAATAATAGGGGAAATGTCTTTTTTCGACGGTGGGCCTTCCTCTGCCACCATCATTGTTAAAAAAGATGTAACACTACTTGTTATGGATAACCATGATTTTGAAAATTTATGCTTACAATCGCCTCGTATTGCGCTTAAGGTGTTAATTCATCTTATGCGCGCATTAAGTTACAGGTTGCGAGAAACTAGCGGTAAATTAATCGACTACTTATAAATAATTCCATAATTGATTGCGGGCCAACACTCACGTATGCTAGCAGAAATCTAAAAATGCGTGAGAGAGACACATGGAAAGTGCTATTAAAGCCGAAACGGCACAAAAGACACAAATTTATGCAGCTGATTTAATTCCTGAATTAAAAAATTATACCCATAAAGTTTCTATTTTATCCCTAGACTGCTTTGATACCCTATTATGGCGAAAAACAGCAGCCCCAACTGATGTTTTCTATGATTTACAACAGACCCCGGCTTTCAAAAAATGTGGTTTAACAGCAGTCCTTCGCATTCAAGCTGAGAATAAAGCAAGGCAATTAGCTAAGCTGCTTCATGGCACTTCTGAAGTCACGCTAAGAGACATTTATCTCGCTCATTCTAAAACCTTATCTGATGAGGAATTAACTGAATTAACCAATACAGAATTAGCGGCTGAAAAACAAGCTTGTTTTGCCTTCAACCCCGTTCTTGAATTAATTCGTTACGCTCATTCACGCGGATTAAAAATTATCATCGTTAGCGATACGTATTTTACACAAGTTGAATTAAAATCCTTGTTAGCTCATTGCTTACCTGCTGATGTTTATCAACTTATAGATACCATTTTTTGCTCATGTGAACACGGCGCATCAAAAAGTGCGGGTATATTTAAAAAAGTTACAAATCAATTAGCATTACCTGCCTCTTCTATTTTGCATATAGGAGACCATCCTATTGCTGACTTCTCAGCAGCGCGGGCATGTGAATTACATGCCTTACAATTGCGTCATCATGATGATGAAGTGCAAGAATTATTACGCATGCAAATATTAGCTGCCTCTTTCTTAGATGCAAGCCTGCGCCATCAACGCTCGCTTCAAAGTCCTTTTCGCGCTGTCTTTGCTTTAAAAGCTAATGAACTTACCACCCCTGCGGCTTTGTTAGGTTACACAGCGATTGGCCCCATTTTATATGCATTTGCCCATTTTATACGCCAACAAATTACCCTTTTAGAAGTACAAGGCAAATCACCTAAAGTTGTCTTTTTAATGCGCGATGCTTATCTTCCTTTCTTAGCTTGCAATGCATTAGAAAATAAAAATACAGGCACTTGTATACGTATAAGCCGTTTTAGTGCCTTTGCTGCTTCATTTAAAACCCGACAAGATGTTGATAGCTATTTAGCTGACAAGATTAAGTCCCAGCGTTTTTATGATATATGCAAACAATTATTATTACCTGAATCGGCTATAGAAAAAATCTTAGCGCAAATTGAAAAAAGTTCAGACCCCAACACTACTTTCAGCCATATTATTTATCAAGAGCGCACATTAAATTATATTTTAAACGCCTCTCAGCAATATAGAGCTCGCTTAAAAAAGCATTTGGAAAATACCATAGGTTTAAATGAAGGTGACACCCTTCTTTTTGTTGATTTAGGTTATACAGGCACAGCACAAATTAAATTAGCACCTCTTTTTAAAGAAGAAATGAATGTAGATATCATAGGCTGCTACCTTCTCACCTTACCAACTGCTGCCATACAAATTAAGCGCTATGGCCTACTTGATTCAGATACCTACGATCATAAAACGCTAACTATGTTAGTAAACTACATTGCTCTCTTAGAACAACTTTGCACATCCAATGAACATAGCGTGATTGATTATGATGATGCAGGGCAACCCATCTATTCAGAAGTTACGATTAACCAAACACAACAAGGAAAATTAAATGCTATTCAGCAAGCTTGTGTGGATTTCGTAAGTGAAGCAGAACAATTTAGCCAACAGCATGCCATCACATTTAATCCCACTACACTTCGTGATGCAGCGGCAATGAATTTATGTCGTTTATTATTTTTACCTACTAAAAATGAAATTGATTATTTAGCTGAGTTCCAATTTGATTTTAATTTAGGTACTAACGAAATTATTCCCATTTTTGATTTACAAAAAGGCTTAACTGGTATCAAGCGTCGTGGCTGGTTACATAGCGCTAAAGAAAATCAATCCAATATGCGTACTAATTATCCTGCTGAATGGCGAGCAATTAGCCTTGAATTAGCATTAACATTAATGGCTCATCACCGTTTTGGTTTAGAGATTTCACTTAATGATTTAAGCCACAGACGCGAGCAATTAAAAGTATTTGCTATACACGGCAATGACATTTCTCCTCTTACACTAGAAGCCCAACCTACTCATGATGGTTATTTTTCATTATTGCTGCCAGTGGTAGGTAATAGCTATGATTTAGCCATTCAATTTGGTGCTCACTATCAATGGGTAGAATTAGAAAGCGCGGAACTCATACAATTAAACGCTTTGCACACCAAGGAAGAAGCCAACCATACTCAAGCAGCGGATATGCATTTACTAGTAGATCAAATGACAGATAAAGGCGGCGGCTTATTTGAATGCTTATCAACAGAAAGCTTGCTCATGTTCTCCCCTAAGGTAGTTATACCTGGTGATAAACATGTCTTACGCATCATTTTTAGACCCATAGTCATGAGACAGGCTAGGGCTAGCTAGTTGCGATTGCAGGTGGGTTGACGTATGCTAAATTTTTAGCCTACTTGAAAGAGGTTAGCATGGATAGCGTAGCCAATCGGGTTTCTGCTAAATCTGACGCTAAGAAAACTCACGTGCGTTCCCAGCAATTACTCTCATTATTAGATGAATTTTCTGTCAAAGTTCTCTCTTTAGATTGCTTTGACACCATTATTTGGCGACATACAGCCACCCCCGTCGATGTTTTCTTTACTATCCAAGAGAAACCCTCTTTTAAATCATTAGGTTTTACCGCCCGTATGCGCGCACAAGCAGAAGGCCTTGCTAGACAAAAGATGTATTTAGACCACGGTAAAACGGAAATTAAACTACCTGATATTTACCGAGCGCTTTTTCCCAACTTAACCAATGAAGAAATCCAATCTTTAGCAGACGATGAGTTAGCTGCCGAAATTGAAAGCACTTACGTTCTACCCCCTGCCATAGAATTAATACGTGCAGCTAAAAAACGTGGTCTACCCATTATTATTGTTAGCGATACTTATTTAAGCGAACCTGAGCTCCGTCGCTTATTAACAGAAAAACTTCCAAAAGATGTGTTAGATAGCATTGATAAAATTTATTGTTCCAGTGAAATGGGTAAAGCAAAAGGCGATGGATTATTTCCCATTATTTTAAAAGAATTGCAAGAAGTCCCCAGCGCTTTATTGCACATTGGTGATCACATTATTGCTGACTATGTGACACCACAAGCATTAGGTATCAATGCCGTGCAACTTATTCATTATGACAAACATGTCGGCGATTCACTGCGCATGCAAGCATTAGCAGGCGGATTTATTGACCCTGCTATTAGGCACCAAAGGGCGCTAGCTAGTCCATTTAGAGGTTTATTTGCAACGACATCACTCAGCAAGGATAAACCTGAAAGTACTATTGGCTACGCTTCTGTAGGCCAAATCATGTATAGCTTTGCACAATTTATCCTAGAAGAAGTTGAGGAGTTAAAACAACAAGGCAAAAAACCAAAAGTTTTATTTCTCATGCGCGATGCCTACCTACCTTCATTAGTTTGTGAAGCACTAGCTGGTAAAGCAATAGGTAAGTGCGTACGCATTAGCCGTTTTGCTTCTTTTGCTGCTTCATTCCGCAGCAAAGAAGATATAGATCGCTATATAGGGGATAATGTTCTTTCATTCCGTTTTTACGATATTTGCAAACAGCTTCTTATACCTGAACCTATGGCTAAAGTGTTAATTCAAAAAGCTGTTCAAGCTAATAATCCTGCAGCAGAATTTATTAAACTTATTCACTTACCAGAAACCTTAAAAACGATTATTAATGAATCTAAAGCTTATTACGAACGCCTAAAACATCATTTAGAAAAAGAGGTAGGTTTAGAAAAAGGGGATACTTTAGTTTTTGTTGATCTTGGTTATACCGGTACTGCTCAAGTTAAATTAGAACCTATCTTTAAAAAAGAGATGGATGTCACCATTTTAGGCCGCTATCTCATTTCTTTATCTACACCCAATTGGCAGCAATCGCGCAAGGGTTTACTAGATGCTTCTTGGTGTGATGAAAGAACCATGCATATGTTAGTTTCCTATATTGCATTGTTAGAACAGATTTGCACCGCGCCTGAAAAGAGCGTCATTGATTATCAAGAAGATGGCACCCCCATTTATTCAGAAACCTCTGTCAGCAAAGGACAGCATTCTAAGCTAGAATTAATTCAAGCAGAATGCATACGCTTTGCTAAAGAAGCCAAACAATTTTTTGATGCATCTGGCAAAGCGCCTTCCTCCATTGCATTACGTGATGCAGCGATGGCTGAGTTAGGCCGATTATTATTTTTACCCTCACAAACAGAATTAGATTTTTTACAATCCTTTGAATTTGATTTAAATCTAGGAACCAAAGATTTATTAGAAGTCTTTGACCAAGAAAAGGGATTAATGGGATTACGTAAGCGCGGCTTATTTTTTATGGAAAAAAACTTAAAATCCATGAGAACAAATTACCCTGCTGAATTAAGATCAGCGGGCATGGAATTGGTATTAACCTTAATGGCTCATCATCGCTATGAATTTGATGTCAGAGTCACGGATTTAAGCTTACGCAGAGAAGTGATCAATGTGATAGCTATTAAAGGGGGTCAATCTAATCAAACTAAAGTAGAAGCCCTACCTACTCACGATGGTTATTTTTCTTTGATCGTTCCCATAGGTAATGGTGAATTTCAGATAGGTTTACAATTTGGCCTGCAATATCAATGGATACAAATCGAAAGTGCAGATGTTATTGTAGTAAATACTTTATACGGCTCTAAAGAATCAGAAAATACGAAAGAAGTATGGGAAAATTTAGTCTTTGATCAAATGGTAGAAAAAGGTAACCATTTGTATGAATCACTTTCTAATGCGGGTTTAATTGTTTACCTCCCTACGTCCATGGCAAATCAGCAAGCACATTACGCCTTACGCATTGTCTTTAGGCCGATTGCTAGATGGCAAGATCAGAAAAAACAGAGCATTAATTAACCTATCAATTTAGACATGATCATAATAGGCGCATCTTTAACCAGGCTGAGAATGATAAAATAGAAGTATCAGCCTGGTTAAAAGGATTTAAGGCATGCGTCTTTACTACCTAGCCTTATTAATTGTCCTCTTCATATTAGGAAGCTGCTCAACAGGCAATGGAGTTCGCGGGCCTTTTGTGGTGGGTTACGGCCCAGCCGATGAAATTGGCGGCATCCCTACTGGCGGCTATGCTGATAGCAAAATTAATGGCAATACAGCCATCGTTAACGTCCAAGGTAATCAATATACCTGCCAAGGCTTAGTACGCACCTATTTACTCTATCGTTGCGCTCAAGTCACCATTGCAAATGGTTATGACTATTTCGTCTTAGTCTCATCATCCCTCTCTGGTAAAAACGTTAATTTACACGAAGTGAATGTATTGCAGCGCGTAGACAATCCAAGATTATTTGATACCTATTATGCAACCACGACCTTTTCTGGCTTAGATTATTCTTCAAGACGTGCACCCATTGCACGAGGTTGCGGTGCCTCTGCTGTTATTAAAATGTTTAACGGTCGCATTCCTCCTGGCGTCCCTAATGCTTTTGATGCTGAAAATGTAATCGGGAACATGGGCCCAGCTACAATGTAAATCACTATTACTTATATTGACCCATCTTTAAACCCAATGCACTGCATTTTATAAATAGATTTGCCTATTTCTTACATTGACCTTTATCAATATTCCTTAGAAAAAAGCTATGTATGCTCTAATAGGAACCTAATAGTGGAGATTGTTATGCAAAGAAAAAAAATTGAAATAACAGGCCCAGATCTTTCCTCAAACATTCCTTCTTTTAAAGAAAAATACCCGAAAGCCGGCGCTTTAGAATATAAAACTCAAGAAGCTATCAACCATGAACTAAGAAAAAAAATAAAAGATTACCATATCAATACATTGTATATAAAATTTTATCCGAGAGACTATGACAATCTTCAATTAAACGCCTTTGCTACCGTATTAGATGGCATGACAAAAGATGGTGAGTATAGCATTGAAAAAATAATCATTAGCGCTGATTTAACTGAAGAACAACAGCAGAAATGGAACACATATCTTAAACCCTTTGTTTCGTTCGCTATTAGTGTTCATCCAATTTCATTAGAAATTGAACAACAGAAACCAACAGCAAATATAACTATGTTAAAAGGAAACACAAATCTAACTTTTTCTTCTGCAATTAAAACTGATGCAACTAAAAGTAATGTAATAAATGAACGAGGTGATAGTACACAGAAATATTTCAGTAGACCAATGGGATAATTGGTTTAAGGTAAGTCTAATCTTCCTAACCTGACACTGCTTTGATCAAATGCCAGGTAGGAAGTTAGCAAACCTAACCTTTTTTCACATCAATCAAATTTACTTTGAATATTAACGTTTCATTAGGACCAATAGCTGGTGGCGCGCCGCGTTCTCCGTAGGCGAGATTTGCAGGAATATAAAGTTCCCAGGTGGAGCCTGCAGGCATTAATTGTAATGCTTCAGTCCAACCAGCGATGACACCTGATACTGGAAAGCTAATAGGTTCACCGCGTTTGTATGAACTATCAAATTCTGTTCCATCGACTAAGTGACCAGCATAATGCACAGTAACAACATCATTAATGGTAGGTTTAGCACCATGGCCTTCTTCTAATATTTTATATTGTAATCCATCGTCTAACGTTACGACGCCTGGTTTATTTTTATTAGCTGCTAAAAATGCATCACCTGTCATTTGATTTTTCGTCTCCACTGATTGCTGAGGCTCAGCATAAGCGTGCAAACACATGCCTAACCCTAATGCTGTTAATGATTTTGCTAACGTTCCAAACTTCATAACAACTCCTTAAATAAAAATTCATTAAGAGCTTACTTGAACTAGCTCTACCTAGAAAGCATTTTAGTAAACGCGTTCTACTGGCTTTAATGGTTCAACAAAATGCGGCTTCATATTTACGGGTCTAAACGCTGTTCTACCATCGTCATAGCACACAATATGTTTCAACCAATTCGCATCATCGCGTTTTGGATAATCTTCACGGCTATGTGCACCTCGGCTTTCCTTACGTGTAAGAGCAGCAACAGCAGTCACCCATGCGACTTCCATTAAATTATCTAATTCCAATGCTTCAATACGCGAGGTATTAAACACTTTGCTAGTATCTTTTAATGCAGCATGTTTTAAACGTTCACGTAATTGTTCTAATTTCTTTAATCCTGTTGCCATGTGTTCTTCTAACCTAAACACACCGAAGTCTTCTTGCATCACACGCTGCATTTCACGGCGTATATCTTCTGGGTTTTCACCTTTTTGAGTATGATCCCAACGATTTAAGCGCTGCAAAGATGCTTCAATGTCACTATTGCTAACGGAATGCAACGGCAATCCTCTACGAATAGATTGTTCAGCATGTTGTCCTGCTGCATAACCAAATACGACTAAATCGAGTAAAGAATTACTACCTAAACGGTTTGCTCCATGTACTGATACGCAAGCACATTCACCGACAGCATAAAACCCTTCAACAATTTCATCTTTGCCTTCTTTATTAAGCGTAATCACTTCACCATGCACATTAGTAGGTAAGCCACCCATCATGTAATGGCAGGTTGGAACAACAGGAATAGGTTCAACTAACGGATCTACATTCACAAAGGTTTGCGCTAATTCACGAATACCAGGTAAGCGTTCATTAATCACATCAGGACCTAAGTGATCTAATTTTAATTTAACATAATCAACGCCGCCTGGATTAAAGCCATTACCTGCGCGTAATTCTAATGCAATCGCACGAGCTACTACGTCACGTGAAGCCAAATCTTTAGCGTGAGGTGCGTAGCGCTCCATGAAACGCTCACCATTTTTATTAATTAAATAACCGCCTTCACCACGTGAGCCTTCGGTAATTAAAATTCCTACGCCGGGTAAGCCGGTAGGATGGAATTGCCACATTTCTATATCTTGTACTGGATAACCTTGGCGTAATGCCATACCTAAACCATCGCCTGTGTTAATGAAGGCATTGGTTGTTGATTCATAAATTCGTCCTGCACCGCCTGTTGCAAAAATGGTAGCGCGTGCATTAAAGAAAGCAACTTCCCCTGTTTCTAAACAAATGGCTGTTACACCAGCCACTTTCCCTTCAGCATTTCTTACTAAATCGATAGCAAACCATTCATTAAAAAAGGTTGTCTTTGCGCGAATATTATTTTGATAAAGGGTATGGAGTAATGCATGCCCAGTTCTATCTGCGACCGCACAAGTTCGTTGCGCAATACCTTTGCCGTAATCAATCGTTTGACCACCAAACGCTCTTTGATAAATTTTTCCATTTTCTAGCCGAGAAAAGGGCATTCCCATGTGTTCTAAGTTATACATCGCCTCAGGCGCTGCCTTACACATAAATTCAATACTATCTTGATCGCCTAAGTAATCCGACCCTTTTACGGTATCATACATATGCCAACGCCAGTCATCGGGATGAACATTACCCAATGCCGCTGCAATACCGCCTTGAGCAGAAACAGTATGAGAACGTGTTGGAAAAACTTTAGACAGCACGGCCACCTTCAAACCTGAAGGAGCCATTTGCAAGGCTGAGCATAAGCCTGCACCGCCTGCACCTACTACAATTGCATCAAAGGTATAAGTTGGGATGGTCGTCATTCTATATCCTTTACATTTTAGCCAAAGCGACAATAATGATTTTGAATGCTTCAGGAATCAAGCGCTCTCGCACGTAAACCTCAAAAATATTGCATCCCACACCAACCTAGGTAAGATGATTATGTCCTAAAATTAAATTTAGCCTACATATGTCTAATTTTTTTGCTTTAATAATTGCCTTTGTACTCATTTTGCTCAACGCCTTTTTCGTCGCCGCTGAATTTAGCATGGTCAAGCTGCGTCACACTCGGGTCGCCAGTATTAAAAAGTTCTACGGCGTTCGTGGTCGAATTTTAGCCGAAGTCCATAAGCACTTAGATGCCTATCTTTCAGCCTGCCAATTAGGCATCACCTTGGCTTCCATAGGCCTAGGTTGGGTGGGTGAACCCGCCTTTGCCCATTTAGTCGTGCCTATCTTCAATTTTTTTAACGTAGACTCCCCTACTGCCTTACACGCCGCTTCTTTAACCACGGCTTTTGTATTAATTTCTTTTTTGCATATCGTTGTGGGTGAATTATTACCTAAATCTATTGCCATACGTCAGGCAGAGAAAATATCCATTTGGACAGCGTTGCCGCTTTACGGCTTTTATTGGCTAATGTACCCCGCCATTTGGGTAATGAATACTTGCTCAAACGCCCTATTACGCTTAACTCGTTTTGCCAAAGCCGGCCAAGGCGATAGTTTTTATTCCACTGATGAAATCAAATTAATTTTAAGCAGTAGTTTTTTACACGGTGAATTATCCAAAGAAGAAAAACGGATCTTAGAACATACCCTGGATTTAGGTGATCTTAAAGTAACTGATGTGATGCGTCCTGCAGAAGAAATGATTACCGTCAGTACTGACCAAAAAATTGCTGACATCATCAGCACCATGCTTAAATATCGATACAGTCGTTATCCTGTTTACGATAAAAAAGAAGACCGCATTATTGGCATCATTCATGTTAAAGATATTTTTTCTAGTTTTTATCAAAAGAAAAATATTGTTGATATCAAAAGTATTATGCGCCCTGTACTCAAAGTCACACGACGCCTGCCTGCCTTAGAATTATTACGTAAATTCCGCGAAGGTATGCCGCATTTTGCTTTAGTTTATAGCGGCGATAACATTATTGGATTTGTTACACTCGATAATTTGTTACACGTCTTAGTGGGACGTATTAAAGATGAATTCAATCGCACACGCGATGATTGGGTAAAAGAAGAAGATGGCAGTTTTCTTATGCCTGGTAATGCTTCTGTGTATTCGCTAGAACGCGCATTAGATATTGATATTGAAGCAGAAGATATTGATGAAGAAGTCGACACGATTACAGGATTAATTTTATCGCGCTTAATGGGTGTGCCTAAAACGAAAGAACGTGTTTCCTTTAATCAATTCGATATCGTCGTCACAAAAATGCGCGGGCCCCGTATTTTACAAGTGAGGGTCTATCCTAAAACTTATCTAACCGGGATAGAATAGTCTTATCTAATTCTTCATGGATGGAGTTTATAGATGACACTTTATTTATGGGTTAAATATCTCCATATTTTAAGCTCCACCATTTTGTTCGGCACAGGTATTGGCACCGCTTGTGTCATGTATTACGGACATAAAAATACCAGTCCAGGTACAATGGCTGTCATTTATCGCTATGTCATCACCGCTGATTGGATGTTTACTGGCAGCTCAGGATTATTACAACTTTTAACCGGCTTTTATCTCATTCATTTAGGTGGTTATACATTTACTGCATTTTGGATATGGGCATCTATTTTAGGTTATTTCATTGCGATGAGTTGCTGGTTTCCCATTATTTACCTAAGAATGAGATTAAGGGATTTTGCTGAAAGCGCCTATGAACGCAATGCGCCTTTATCAGAACGTTACCATCCCTATTTTACTGTTTGCATGATATTAACCTGTACGACTTTCACCAGTTTGCTATGGGTATTTTATTTAATGACGTTTAAACCTAATTGGTTAGCATGAAAATGCATATGATCTTCCATAAACGTCGCGACAAAGAAGTAACTGTGATCATAACCTTGCTGCATACGTAGGTTTAAGGGTATGCCTGCTTGCTGACAGGCTTCTTGCAGTAAAGTAGGTTGCAATTGCTCAGTTAAATAAGGATCAGCTGTACCTTGATCAATGAGAATCTGTCTTCCTTTAAATCCTTGCATTACGATTAGTCTAGCGACGTCATAATCAACCCAAGCGGTTTTATCTTGGCCCAAATACTTTTGCAATGCATTCACACCCCAAGGACTTTGCATGAGAGAAGCAATAGGTGCGAAAGCTGAAACTGATTTAAAAAAATCGGGATGTTTAAGCGCCACCATTAATGCACCATGACCACCCATAGAATGTCCAAAAACACCTACTTTATTTATATCAATAGGAAAGTGTGCCATTAATGCAGGTATTTCTTGAGAAAGATAACTATACATTTTGTAATGCGCATCCCAAGGTACTTCTGTTGCATCTAAATAAAAACTAGCGCCTTGTCCAAAAGCATAATTTTCTTTATCGCCAACTAATGAAACGCGTGGACTCGTATCAGGGACTAAAATGGCTATGCCTAATTGTGAAGCTAAACGTTGCGCACCTGCTTTCACAATAAAATTTTCTTCCGTGCAAGTTAATCCTGATAACCACATTAATGCAGGAACGCTAACTTCTTGCGCTTTTGGCGGTAAATATAAGCCAAATCGCATGCTAGATTGAGTAATGTTAGATTCATGTTTATAAACAAACTGAATTCCATCAAAACAACGATGCTCACTAATTAATTCTATCTTCATTTTAAAATGTCACCACGGAACGTATAGATTTACCTTCATGCATTAAATGAAAAGCATCATTAATTTTTTCTAAAGGCATCACATGTGTAATTAAATCATCAATATTAATTTTACCGTCCATGTACCAATCTACAATCTTAGGCACATCAGTGCGTCCTCTTGCTCCACCAAAGGCAGATCCCTTCCATACACGTCCTGTTACTAATTGAAAAGGTCGTGTTGCAATTTCTTGACCAGCAGCAGCAACACCAATAATGGTTGAAACACCCCAGCCTTTATGGCAACACTCAAGTGCTTGGCGCATTAACGTTGTGTTACCAACACACTCAAAACTGTAGTCTGCACCACCCTTAGTTAAATTAACTAAATACGGGACTATGTCTTCTTGTAATTCATTAGGATTAACAAAATGCGTCATGCCGAATTTTTCTGCTAACGCTTTGCGTGCAGGATTAATATCTACACCTATGATCATATTAGCGCCCGCTAAACGCGCACCTTGCACTACATTTAATCCAATACCACCCAAACCAAATACCACTACATTAGCACCTGGCTCAACTTTTGCTGTATAAATCACAGCGCCTATGCCAGTGGTTACACCACAGCCTATATAACAAACCTTATCAAACGGTGCATCCTCACGAATTTTGCTAACTGCAATTTCTGGTAACACAGTATAATTAGCAAACGTAGAGGTACCCATGTAGTGATAAAGTGGTTCCCCGTCTAAGCTGAAACGGCTAGTACCATCTGGCATTAATCCCTTACCTTGTGTACTACGTATAGCTTGGCAAAGATTGGTTTTACGCGATAAACAATATTCACATTGCCGGCATTCAGGTGTGTAAAGTGGAATAACATGATCACCAGGTTTAAGGCTCGTTACTCCCTCTCCTACTTCAACGACAATACCTGCGCCTTCATGTCCTAAAATAGTAGGAAAAATACCCTCTGAATCGAGACCCGATAAGGTATAAGCATCTGTATGGCAAACACCCGTTGCTTTAATTTCTATTAAAACTTCGTGAGATTTAGGACCTGCTAATTCTACTTGTTCGATAGTAAGTGGTGCATTCGCTTTGTGAGCCACAGCGGCTTTGACTTGCATACTCATTCCTTGTGTATAATCGCATGATGTTGGGCATTAAACCTAGTTACGCATTTTTTTTCAACTGATTTACTTAAGGATGAGAGAAACTTCTAAAGGGATATGATCAGAAAGTACTCGCCAAGCTTTATCCATTAATCGGTGTGCTTGTACTGATTGAAAACCGCGGTAATAAATTCTGTCTAATTTTAATAAAGGTTTCCATGCAGGAAACGTACGCGCATAATTACCATGACTTAACATAAATGCTTCTTGCAAGCCTAATTCATGCACTAAAATAGCGGTTGCAGCACAACCCCAATCATTAAAATCACCACCTAGAATTAATGCATGCTGTTTAGGGATAACAGCTGAAATATGATCGACTATTTTTTGCAATTGCTTTTGTCTATCTGTTTTAAATAGCCCAAGATGCACGCATAACAAATGCAAAGGTGATTGTTCAGGTTTTAATTGCACAATGGAATGCAATAAACCCCGTCTTTCATAACGACCCATAGAAAGATCAATATTTTGCGAATGGTGAATGGGATATTTACTCAAAATTGCATTGCCGTGATGACCTGAAGCATAAACAGCATTTTTACCATAACTGAAATGCGGCCATAATTCTTCTGCTAAAAATTCAAACTGCGTACCTCGAATTTCTTGTAAAAAAATAACATCCGGATCTCTTTGGCGCAGTAATTGGCGAATAGGCTCTATAGTAGGCTTACGGGTATGCCAACCTACCCCTTTATGAATGTTATAAGTTAAAACTTGTATATCCATATTAGCCCCAATCACTGATATAATTATCATAATGGCTAACGTGCAAGGCAGCAATGAAAAAGCCCTTACCTGATCAAGAAATTATCTTAAAAAATGATGCCTATTTTACAGCATTATTGGCAGATATTAATCAAGCCACCCAATTTATTAATTTAGAAGCTTATATTTTTGATCCTGATTTTTTAGGAGAAAAAGTAGCAGAGGCTTTAATTAATGCAGCTAAGCGCAGTGTAAAAGTGAGAGTATTAGTAGATGGCGCTGGCTCATTGCTTTGGGGTGGCCCCATGACTGAGCGCATGGAAAAAGCAGGTATTCAAACACGTGTCTTTCATCCTCTGCCATGGATGATTTGGCATTGGGGAAGAGCCGCTCACGTACCGCAATCTTTCATTAAAAAAGCTATCTATTTAGCTGCGAAAATAAATTATCGCAATCATAGAAAAACGTGCGTGATTGACTATCAAATTGCCTACGTAAGTAGTGCAAATATTTGTAAGTCACATGTGAACCAAGAAGCAGGTGGTGCGGGCTGGCGAGATACGACTGTTAAATTAATTCAAATTGATACTGCTTACTTACAATATGCATTTGAAATTGCCTGGAATCATTTACCTTTTAAATTAAGAAAAAAATTAAAGCGGGCTTTTCCAGATAGTTATTTTTATTTAAATTACTCGTGGCGCCAACGGCGATTCTTTTACTATTCTTTATTAGAAAAATTAACTCAATGCCAAAAACGCGTTTGGATTACTAATG
>BMAH01000181.1 GCA_014132615.1 Gammaproteobacteria bacterium | reverse complement strand
CATTCCTGTACGCTAGCGCAGATTTCTGTCATCGAATTACTAAACATCTACAAGGATGACCGTGCAGTGTTAGGATGACAGCTACTAATGATTGGTTTAGATAAATTATTAACAACCTTTCGTTAACTTTTCATATTTTGCTAACAATTGATCTTCAGTCTCTGGATGCTGCGGATCTTTAATGATGCAATTTACCGGACAAATAGCAACGCATTGAGGCTCAGCGAAATGGCCTACGCATTCTGTGCATTGTTCAGGCTTAATTTCATAAATCATTTCGCCTTGATAAATTGCCGTATTAGGACAAACCGGCTCGCACACGTCGCAGTTTATACATTCATCAGTAATGATCAGTGACACAATAAACCTCTATGCAAATTTTTGTTGTAACGCTAACACCACCTTCTCAGGTACAAACCCTTTTACATCGCCACCAAGCGATGCAATTTCTCTGACTAGGCTGGATGAAATATACATGTAATTTTCATCCGGCATTAAAAAAATACTTTCTATGTTAGGATTCAAATGCCTATTCATACTGGCTAATTGAAATTCATAATCAAAATCGGTGACTGTCCTTAAACCTCTGACAATGACATTTGCTTGGTGTGCTTTCGCAAAATCTAATAATAAAGAATTAAATCCAGCCACTTTGACACTAGGATAATCTGTTAAAACAGATTGAACTAACGCCACCCTTTCCTCTAAGGTAAACAGCGGTTGTTTTTTTGAGCTTGCGGCAATACCCACAATCACTTCATCAAATAAGCGCGCTGCTCTTGCTATTATGTCTATATGACCGTAAGTAATAGGATCAAACGTGCCCGCGTAAACAGCCGTGTTTTTTTTCGCAGTCATGAAGATACCCTCAGTATAAAGTTTAATCAATAACCTTATTAGGCTTTTATGTTCTCGAATTTACCACATTATACGTTATAATAGCTTAATAATACTCAGGTCATTGTACGTTAAACTAATAAAAAAAGAGTCATCTCTATGTTTCAATTCAACATTATTCGCGATGAAGCGGGTAAAATTAGTCATATACAGACACCGCTTAGCGGAAAAGATTTATTGGGCAACCCTAAATTAAACAAAGGGTGTGCTTTTACGCGCGAAGAACGTGAGCGATTTCACTTAATGGGTTTACTCCCTCATCAAGTTGAAACGTTGGATCAGCAAGTCGCTCGTATGTATATGCAATATCACGAGCATCACACCAATTTAGGCAAAAATATCTACCTCAATGTCTTACACGATTATAACGAGACGCTATTTTATAAATTAGTTAGTCAGCATTTAGAAGAAATGCTGCCCATTGTTTACACCCCCACGGTAGGTGAAGCTGTTCAGCGTTTTAGCTTAGAACATAGAAAAGCGAAAGGCCTTTATATTAGCTACCCAGATCGCAATAACATTGAGCAAATCCTTGAGGCGAATGCGCCTAGCGAAGTGGACTTAACCGTTGTTACAGATGGCGAGGCAGTACTAGGCATAGGTGATCAAGGGATAGGTGGCATTAATATCTCAAGCGCCAAACTCATGGTATACACTTTATGCGGAGGCATTAATCCTCACCGTGTGCTTCCTATACAATTAGATGTGGGTACGAATAATCCGCATTTATTAAACGATCCTATGTATTTAGGTTGGCGCCACGAACGCATTACCGGTAAAGAATACGATGATTTTATCGAAGCATTTGTAAATGCTATTACAAAAAAATACCCCCACCTTTTTCTGCACTGGGAAGATTTAGGGCGCGACAATGCAAGACGCATTCTTAGTCGTTATCGTGATTCAATTTGTACGTTTAATGGCGATATGCAAGGCACAGGTGTCGTTGCGCTTTCCTGTATTTTAGCAGGCGCAGCAGCAAGTGGCATTCCATTAACAGATCATCGTATTGTGATTTTAGGTGCAGGTACAGCGGGTGTCGGTATTGCCGACCAAATTTACGATGCACTACGTCGTTTAGGTTTATCAGAAGAAGCGGCCCGCTCTAAATTTTGGTTAATCGATAAATTAGGATTATTAACACAAGAAGTCGCCCTTCTCCCCTTCCAATCACCGTTTGCACGTAGTGCTCACGAAACAAAAACTTGGAAATTACGCGATGCGAATCAAATTGGGCTCTACGATGTGGTTAAAAATGTTAAACCAACTATTCTCATAGGCAGCTCAACCGTTGCCGGTGCATTCAATGAAGAAATAGTAAAAATGATGGCCGCAACCGTTGATAGACCTATTATCATGCCTTTATCTAACCCTACTCCACTCGCCGAAGCTAAACCTGAAGATTTATTACAATGGACAGAGGGCAAAGCGATCATTGCAACTGGCAGTCCTTTCCCTGAGGTCAATTACAATGGCAAATGGTATCGCATTGCACAAAGCAATAATGCATTAGCTTTCCCAGGCATTGGCTTAGGTAGCATAGTCGCTAAAGCCAAACATATTTCAGATAATATGCTATGGGCAGCAACAGAAGCGCTCAGCCTTTGCTCGCCAGTTCATCAAGATAAAATGGCACCTTTACTTCCAAAGTTATCCGAGAGTAATAGAATTAGCTTTAATGTAGCACTTGCTGTTGCAGAACAAGCACGTCTTGAAGGATTAGCACAAGTTAGCGATAACGTTGATTTCAAAGAGGCAATTAAGCAAGCTATGTGGCAGCCTGAATACCATCCTTATGAAAAAGTTTAACTAGGATTCTTGCGACTTTTTTGCCATAGTTGCAGATTACTAGTCATGCGTAATTTTATAGCGAGCGTCAATGGATCGTTTATCAGATTATTATCAAGCGCTAAATATTGAACTTTGGCAGCAGAAACAAATGGGAAACGTTAGTGAGCTGCCAACTAATGACTGGGCTGCATTAAAACAGTGTGTAGCTTCTTGCACCGCTTGTGATTTATATCAGACTAGAACACAAACGGTATTTGGTGTGGGTAATGAACAAGCACATCTAATGATAGTGGGTGAAGCACCGGGTTTTAATGAAGATAAACAAGGTGAACCCTTTGTAGGACGCGCTGGACAGTTATTAAATGAAATGTTAAAAGCCATCCATTCCACAAGAGAACAAGTTTATATCGCAAATATTTTAAAATGCAGACCGCCTAATAACCGTGATCCGCTTGCTAATGAAGTACAGCAATGCTTGAATTATTTAAATCAACAAATACAGCATATAAAACCTACCTTATTGCTAGCAGTAGGCCGAATTGCAGCACATAATTTATTAAATACTAAATCGTCATTAGAATCGTTAAGACAGAAAATACATTACTACGGCAACGAGCAAACCCCTCTCATTGTGACTTATCATCCAGCTTACTTATTGCGTAATCCTATCGATAAGAAAAAAGCTTATATTGATTTATTGTTTGCTCAACGTACCTTACATAATTTATTAGCCGCTAAAAGCGCTTGAATTAATAGTAATTGTTTTGCTTTTGCGCCTCTGTTTGCTGTCACTATCTGTTGTGCAACTTGTCCGAGTTTTTTTTGCTTTTCTTCATCTTGTGCTAATTCAATTAGTACTTCTGCTAATTCACTTGCGTTACGCACTTCAATTAATGCACCTGCTTGCAAAAATAAAGGATTAATTTCAGCAAAATTAAACCAGTGCGGGCCTGTTATTAATGGTTTTGCCCACACAGCAGGTTCTAATACATTATGACCACCGCGCTCGATTAAACTTCCACCGACAAATGCAACATCGCTTGCACCGTATAACAACATTAATTCGCCCAATGTATCACCCAGATAAACATCGATTGAAGGCGACAGGGCTTTTTCACTGCGTCGACTAAACTGCATAGATTGGGCACATAGTTTAGCAACTTCCTCAAATCTATCAGGATGGCGAGGGACTAAAATTAACAATGCATTAGGGATTTTTTCTTGCAGCTTTTTGTGCGCAGCTATTGCAATTTCTTCCTCTTCTGCATGCGTGCTAGCTGCAATCCAAATAAACCGTGACTCACCTAATTGCATGCGTAATGCTTTCGCTGATTGCTGCAATTCATCAGGTATATTCACATCAAATTTAATATTCCCTGTTACTGTTACTTTTTCTTCGGGCGCACCTAAAGCAATAAAACGCAATGCATCTTGTTGACCTTGTGCTGCAATAAAATTGAATGAAGAAAGCATCTCTTTAGTTAATGGATGGATGCGTTTATAACCAGCCGCTGATTTTTCTGACAATCGTGCATTTAGCAATGCAAGTGGTATGTTTTTCTTTTTACTAAGCGCGATTAAATTTGGCCATAATTCTGTTTCTATAATAAATCCAGCAATAGGGTTCATCGCAGTTAAAAACCGGTTTATAGCAAAGGGGACATCGTATGGCAAATAGACGTGGTAAATGGCATCGCCAAATGCTTGGTTTAATCGATTAGCGCCGGTTGGGGTGGTAGTAGTGACCAATAGGGGTAAGTGAGGATAAAGGGTTTTTAGCTCAGTTATAAGGGGAATAGCTGCGACTACTTCACCTACTGAGACAGCATGGACCCAGATACAGGCAGGAAAGCTTAAGGGGTAAAAACCGAGCCTTTCATTCCATCTTTTAGCATAGGCAGGCAGGCGCTTTGATCGCCACCATAAACGTATGAAAATAAAGGGTAAAAATAGATAGAGCAGGACCGTATATAAAAACCGCATGTGCTTATTCATATTATAAAAGGCCTCATGGTGCGCCAGAGTAGATATATTTGCAAGCAGGTTTCCACGATTGAGTAAAAAATGCTAGAATTGCGCATTTTACCCATTTGCATTAGGAAACTATGAAACACTTATTGCCAGAAAGCCTCCCTAATTTTAACGATGCCTCTGTATTAGTGATAGGCGATGTCATGCTAGATCGTTATTGGTTTGGCGACACAGGCCGTATTTCGCCTGAAGCACCTGTTCCTATTGTTAAAATTAATAATGCAGATAATAGACCAGGCGGCGCAGGTAATGTGGCGCTAAATATAGGCGCATTGGGTGCTAAGGTAACCTTGTTAGGATTAGTCGGTAACGATGAAGCAGCCGCTATTTTAGAAGGACAGTTAACTGCTGCCTCAGTGAATCATGACTTATGTAAAGTTGATGCAACTTCAACGATAGTTAAATTACGTGTTATCAGCAGGCATCAACAATTACTGCGCATGGATTTCGAAGAAAAATTAGTTTCTGTTGATAAAACTTTATTATGCGAACATTATCGCCGTCATATCGCTAATGCTAAATTAATTATTTTATCTGATTACAACAAAGGCACTTTATCTAATACACAAGAACTTATTCAAATTGCAAAACAAAATCATATTCCTGTATTAGTTGATCCTAAAGGTAGCGATTTTAGTATTTATAAACATGCAGACATTCTCACGCCTAACTTAAAAGAATTTGAAACGATTGTCGGTGTTTGTAATTCAGAACAAGACATCATAGAAAAAGGTAAAGCATTATTAACTAACTATGAATTAGGCGCCTTACTTGTCACTCGTGGTGAAGAAGGCATGACCCTTATTCAAGCAGATTCTGTGACTCACTTCCCTGCTTATGCGCGTGAAGTATTTGATGTCACCGGTGCAGGCGATACCGTTATTGGTGCGCTAGGCACAGCAGTTGCAGCTGGCATGTCTTTACCTCATGCAACAGCGTTAGCAAATTTAGCCGCCAGCATTGTCGTTGGTAAATTAGGTGCAGCAACAGTTAGCATGCCTGAATTACAAGCCGCATTAACGGGTAAAACTAATTTTGCAACCGGCATTGTTAATGAAGAACAATTATCTCAAGCTGTCCAGCAAGCTAGAGCCCAAGGTAAAAAAGTGGTATTTACTAATGGCTGTTTTGACATCATACATGCAGGTCATGTGACTTACTTGCAACTTGCTAAACAATTAGGTGATTACCTTATTGTTGCAGTCAATTCGGATGAATCTATACGCAATTTAAAAGGTGAAAACCGACCTATTAATCATTTAGATCATCGCATGACTGTATTAGCAGGATTAGGTGTGGTTGACTGGGTTGTACCATTTAATACAGAGACACCTGAACACTTACTCCGCTCATTAAGACCTGATATTTTAGTAAAAGGCAGCGATTATAGACCTGATCAAATTGTGGGAGCTGATATCGTTCGCTCTTACGGTGGTGAAGCAAGAATTATTAGTCATAATGTAAAAACATCCAGCACTTCTTTAATAAATAAATTAAAAGATAATACGAGTGAGAAGGAAAATATCCATGGCGGATAAAGGAAATCTTTATGTTATTGCAGCACCTTCTGGTGCAGGTAAAACAACGTTAGTAAAAAGTTTAGTGGATGCATTACCAAAAATCACTGTTTCTATTTCTTATACCACACGCACAAAACGCCCAAGTGAAGTGGATAATGTGAATTATCATTTTGTCGATAAAGCTGAATTTGATCGCATGATAGCACACGGTGATTTTTTAGAATATGCCACCATTTTTGATAATCTCTATGGCACTTCTAAAACCTGGGTGGAACAAACTTTATTGAAAGGGTTAGACGTTATTTTAGAAATTGACTGGCAAGGCCAGCAACAAATTAAACGTTTATTTCCTAAATCGACCAGCATTTTTATATTGCCTCCTTCTATCAACAGCTTGCGTGATCGCTTAGTAAGACGCAATCAAGATCATCCCGATATCATACAAAAGCGTCTAGCCGATGCCCGCGAAACCGTGTCTCATATCCCAGAATTTGACTATGTCGTCGTCAATGATGATTTTGAGCATGCTTTACATGACTTAAAAACCATCATTATGGCCGGCCGCTTAGTACAACCTAGGCAAACGAGCAAATACAGGGAATTGATAGACGATTTGGTTAAAATTAATACAAATAAAGCTTGAGTCTCACGGTCATTTCGCCTACAATCAAGCCACTTTCTAGATCATCAAAGGGTGTTTATTTATGGCAAGAGTGACCGTTGAAGATTGCTTAAAAAATGTTAAAAATCGTTTTGAATTAGTCATACTTGCTGCAAAGCGCGCTCGTCAATTAATGCACGGCCGTGAACCTAAAGTCGAATGGGATAACGACAAACCTACCGTCGTCGCCTTACGCGAAATTGCAGAAGGCCACACCGATCTACATACCCATGAAACCCATGAAGAAGTCAGTTTCCACGAAACGACAACCACCATAGAAAAACAACAAGAACCTTTAGTGGCGAATTCTTCTCATGATCAAGACGAATAAGTTCTTTATTGCTTGCTTAATTAGTCTAGCTACTTTAGCAGCACCGAGTTTTGCGCAAGAGCCAATGAACTTGGCTCTTTCTAAATCAGCATTGGTTAATTACTACGATTCTGGTGAGTATGCTAAAGATATAGATCAAGCTGCACGGATTGCACTTGAGCATTTAAAAACACGCTTGAGTAATAAACCTAATGACAAATTGGCAATCGTCTTAGATATAGATGAAACCTCGCTTTCTAATTATGCCAACATGAAAGCACTAGGTTTTGGTGGATCCTTAAAGCAAATCATGCATGAAGAAAAGAAAGGCAATGATCCTGCTATTCAGCCTATTTTAAATTTGTATCAATTTGCTAAAGCGAATAACGTCGCCGTATTTTTTGTCACTGGCAGACACCCAGATGAACGCACTGCGACTGAGAAAAACTTAATGCAAGTAGGATATAAAAATTGGGATGGTTTATTTTTTAAACCTAAAATGTATTGGGATAAATCAGCTGCTTTATATAAAACAAAAGTACGCAAAGAAATAACTGAGCTAGGTTATAAAATCGTGTTAAACGTGGGCGACCAACAAAGCGATTTAGACGGTGGTTATGCTGAAAAGCAAGTGAAACTACCCGGCCCATTCTACCTTATTAGTTAATAAAAAAACCTCACCCACCTATTATGCCAGCATGCTTTTAGCTGGCATCCATTTTTTCACTTTGCTGATGACTCAACAATTATTCTCATTTTCTCGAATACTGCCGGCTTCACTTCCCTACTTGCATCAAAAAATTGCACATCATCCCACGACCTCAACCACGTTATTTGCCGCTTAGCTAATTGCCTAGTCGCAGCTAAAGCTTGCTCGCGCATTTCATCTTTATTAATTTCGCCAGATAAATAAGCCCAAGCTTGTCTATAACCTACTGCGCGTATAGAAGGTAAATCTGCTTGCAAATCGCCGCGATTAAATAAACTTTCTACTTCAGCAATAAATCCTTGCTGCAACATATTGTCAAAACGCAATTCGATTCTTTTATGTAATTGTTTTCTATCTGTAGGAAGCAAGCCCAAAGAATGAATGGTAAAAGGCATAGCTTGTTGAGTTTGCTCATTTTGCCAAGTGGTAATGTTTTTCCCTGTTAATAAATAAACTTCTAACGCTCTTTGTATACGCTGACTATCACGCGGCATGATGCGCTTAGCCGCTTCACTATCTATTTTACTTAACTCTGTATGCAATGCTTCCCACCCCTCATGCTCAGCTCTTTCACTCAATTTAGCACGCACACCAGGATCTGCTGGCGGCAAAGGTGCGAGCCCTTGTTGCAAGGCGCGAAAATAAAGCATAGTTCCACCAACTAACAATGGAATACATCCTTTATCCCAACTCGCTTTAATTTCTTTAATCGCATCAGAACAAAATTGTCCGGCAGAATAAATTTCTTTGGCATCTACAATATCAATTAATTTATGAGGCGCAATTTGCAATTCAGCAGGCGTAGGTTTGGCAGTTCCTATATTCATATCTTTATAAACAAGTGCTGAATCTACGCTAATAATATCGAGAGGAAAATGTTGTACTAACTCAATAGCAAGCGGTGTTTTGCCGCTGGCTGTCGGTCCCATTAAAAAAATAAGCGTATGATTCTTAATTGGCATAGGTATAAAAAATATTAAAATAATAACAATAGGTTATGCAAATGATAGATGAGAATTTATTTTGCATTACTATACCTAATAAGCATTAAAAAAACCAATAATCTTATGAATCAAATAATTTAAACCGCTGCTATTTTTTAGTAATCATATACAGCTGAAAGCGTTGCCTATGCTAGATATGTTATCATAATTTATTGATTCAACTTTTAGGATTTTTAGGCCATGAATAGTTTTAATAAGGGAAATTTAAAACATATATTAGTTGCTACTGATCTTTCTAAAACCTCTGATTTTGCGCTTGAACGCGCCATTGAAATAGCAAAAAAGACAAACGCTAAACTAACACTTCTTCATGTGGTTCAAAGAAAATATG
>BMAH01000180.1 GCA_014132615.1 Gammaproteobacteria bacterium | reverse complement strand
ACCTAAACCATTATTAAAAGTTGGTAATCATTATCTTATTGAATATGCAATTTCTTAGCTGTGACACAACATCGTAAGTAACAGGACCGCGAAATGCATCTTGAAAATCCAGAATACCTACCTCATCAGTAAGCACCATTAAATTGCCAGCATGATAGTCTCTGTGCATAAATACTTGGGGTTGCGCTAACGCCGATTCAATCAGTAATTGAAAACAAGCGTCTAATTCTGTTTCTTGCTCTAGTTTGATGTCTAATAATTTTTGTGTGAACCACTCTTTATGCCATCGCCATTCTTGCTGCATAAAATCAGCTGAGAAAGTCGGAAGAGGATGATTGGCTACTTGCTTGCAAGCTTGCATTTGACTTAACGCTTGCAAAGCCGTTTTATAAAGTGAATCTGCATTATTCTGATTAAGCGTAAGTAAATAAGTCTTATCGCCAAAATCACTTAATAATAAAAACCCTTGCTCGGTATCTGCAAAAAAAACTTCTGGAGCTTTTAATCCAAGAGCACGCAGAGCATTAGCGATAGCAATAAAGGCATAGCAAGATTCTTTTTCAGGAGGCGCATCCATTGCAACGAAGGATTGCTCGTTAACCCTTACTCGAAAATAGCGTCTAAAACTGGCATCACCTTGCATGGCTTGCAGCGTAAATGTAGGTAATTGGCAATGGTTTACTAGCCATGCTGACAGTGCTTTTTCACGTACATCATTTTTAAGCAGCGAAGCGGATTCCATTACGTATCCCTTTTCGTTACACTTGGGCCTAGGTTAACGGTGTTAACTGCACACTCTAGCTTAGAGACGACAAAATGTCTGCAAGAAAAAAATGGATAAGTTTAGCTTTTATCTCTATCACACTGTCTTCTATTTATGCAGAAGCAGCTGAGCGCTCAGAGGGTGCGCCTGTTTCTGAATATACAGACAATTCACTTACTAAAGACGCCATTGCTAAGCAATTAGGCTGGGTAATAAGCAATGAAAATAATTGCGGCGGTTATTATTTAGACCAACCATTTACTTTGACTAATAAAGCAGATAACCCCAACACCTTAGTAGGAACAAGTGATCAAACATTATTTTCTTTGCACGGCACTTCTATTTTAGAAGGCAAGGTGACTATAAATCGCGCAGGACAGCAGATTACCACTAATAAAGCTTATATTTATCGCGATCCTGCCACAGGCAAATTAAATGCCATGGATATGATAGGCAATATTCATTTACGTGATGCAAATACCTTGGTCCTGGCTAAAAAAGGCCGTTATAACTTTACGACCAATACTAAATCACTTTTAGATATTCTCTATAGAGTTTCAATCAGTGGCAGAATGCTGCCTGAGACAAGAATTACCCCCGCACCCATTCAGCAAAATAAAATTGAACCTCCAACTGATTTATCGGAAATTCGCAAAATTACCAAGTTAACCGCCTGGGGTGCAGCTGATGAATTTTCGCAAACACAACCCAAAATTTACGAATTAAGCGCTGCATCCTACACGACTTGTCCACCTTTAAGTCCAGCTTGGCAAGTAAAGGCTAGCCATATAGAGCTTGATAAAAACTCAGGGCGCGGGGTTGCAATGCATGCTCGCTTGTTAGTTAAAAATATACCGGTTTTTTATACTCCTTATATCAATTTCCCTATTGATGCTAGACGCAAAACTGGCTTCCTCTACCCTACTGTGGGTATCAATAATAATTGGGGACCTTATGTCTTAGCGCCTTTTTATTGGAATATGGCGCCTAATTACGATATGACTATCACGCCTGGTATCTTAACTAAACGTGGATTGCAATTAACTGACTTATCGCGCTATTTAACAGAAACCAGCGATGGACAAGTCATCATTAGTGTATTACCCGGTGATAGATTTTTCAGACAATTTCAAAATAATGCAAAAAATGATCCACTCTCTGTTGAGCCTGCTGCACAACCTCAACAAATTACCGATGCTGAATTAAATCGTCTCATTTCAAGCACTACCACACGTAGCTCATTAATTTGGCGTGATAAATCACGTTTTAATGAATACTGGTCAAGCAATATTGACTTTAATTACGTAAGCGATGATTACTACCTGCAAGATTTTGGTAGCAACTTAAATGAAATCACTGATAATCAATTGTTACAAGAAGGCGATCTTTTTTATAAAAGCCCGCATTGGAATTTCACAGGCAGAGTACAATCTTACCAAACGTTACACCCTGTTAATTCAGCACCCGTTGAAAATGAATATAGACGCTTTCCACAATTAATTTTAAATGCAGATTATCCAGATCAGCCTGGTGGGTTTGAATATTTTATTAACAATGAAGTCACCCACTTTGAAATCCTCAAAGATCCAGGCGTTAATTTACTGTTACCAACAGGTGATAGATTGCACACCCAACCAGGTGTCAGTTTACCGCTATCATGGCCGTATTTTTATATCAATCCGCGCGTGCAATTTGCGCTAACAGAATATAATCTTCATCAAGTTGCAGATACAAACACACCGACTAATAAAAAACGCGCGCTACCTATTATTGATATCGCTTCGGGTTTTTCCTTTGTACGTAATATCAATATTTTCAATTATCAATTTCAGCAAACGTTAGAGCCACAGTTTTACTACACTTACATTCCTTATAGAAACCAAGTCAGCATTCCTTTATTTGATACCACCGTCAATAACCTGACCTACGATCAATTATTTAATTACAACCGCTTTACCGGTTTAGACCGTATTGGTGATGCTAATCAAATTGCAACCGGTATCACCACTCGCTTAATGGATGCAGATTCTGGCTGGGAAAAAGCAAGGTTAGGCATAGGTGGTGTTATTTACTTTGCAGAAAGACGAGTCACACTTTGTAATAATAATTCTTGTACTGACAACCCTAATAACCATGTTAACTCCCAACGTTTATCACCCATTACAGGTACGTTTAACTATCACGTCAACCCAGCCTGGACATTCAATGCCAATGCATTATGGAATCCAGTGACTAAACAAATAGATAACACCACTTTAGGGTTACACTTTGAGCCGCGTGAACAGCATGTCATTAACCTCAATTACAGCTTTGCTAGAAACGGTGATTATTTCACCGGTATTGTGACCAATACGGCTAGAAATAACTTAAAATTAACGGATATTTCGTTTGAATGGCCACTATTTAGGGAAATCACGGCTGTTGGCCGTTGGGCTCAAGATTGGAGTTCTAATCATTTCCAGAACCTCCTCTATGGGTTACAATATGACACATGCTGCTGGGCCGTCCGCTTCGTTGGGGAAAGGACTTTTAAAAATCAATTAGCCAATGAATCGCCTCAATATAACAGCGGATTTTATTTGCAATTCTCATTAAAAGGGTTAACCACCATTGGCTCAGGTGATGCAACTGGCTTATTAAATAGAAGTATACCCGGATATAAAACTCAATTTGGGCAGGAAATTTAACATGAAAAAATTACTTACATTACTCGTGCTCAGTTTCACTATGACACTGCCAACTTATGCCGCTCAATCATTGGATAAAGTCGTTGCCGTCATTAACGATGAAGTGATTACTTCATCCGAGTTAAATCATTCGATCGAAATGGTAAAATTGCAAATTTCACAACAAAATATTGCAGCGCCTAGTGATGACATTTTAAAAAAACAAGTTTTAGATCAGCTCATCAACAAACACTTGCAATTACAATTAGCAAAACAAGCTGGCATTAAAGTAACGGATTCAGATTTGAATAAAACCATAGGCAATATCGCCAAACAAAATAATGTATCGACCGCTACCTTGTACGAGCGTTTAGCAGAGGATGGTATGGATGTTAGCGAATATAAGCGTGAAATACGTGACCAAATCGCTATTCACAAAATTCAACAGCAAGAAATTGTTAATCGTGTTGGCGTTTCTCCCGATGAAATTTCCAGCTTTATACGTTCGCAAACTTGGCAAACTAAAGCGCCTAATGAATATCATTTAGAAGATATTTTAATTCCTTTATCAGATACACCTAATGCAAATGAAATTGCTAATGCAAAAAGCCAAGCACAATCTGTTGCTAATGAATTAAAGCAAGGCAGCACGGTAGATACGGTTACGAAAACAGCTTCAAATAATAAACAAGAAGTACAAGGTGGTGATTTAGGCTGGCGCGGATTAAGTGAAATTCCTTCTGCTTTCGCGGAATTAGTATCTCGCATGAATCCAAAAGAAGTAGCAGGTCCTATTCAAACCTCTAACGGTTTTCACGTGATACGTTTAGCTGAAGTAAGAGCAGCAGGCAAACCGCAAGCAGCACCTAGCCGTAAAGAAGTAGAAGAAATGTTGCTACAGAAAAAATACGAAGAAGCTATACAAACATGGCTATCTAAATTACGCGCTCAAGCTTTCATTGTGACTGATGTCACTAAAAAACATGCCCTCGCTTAACCGAATATTAGTCACGCTAGGCGAGCCAGCAGGCATAGGGCCTGATGTATTTTTACAGCTCGCCCATCTTTCTTTTCCTGTTGAATTAGTCGTTATTGGTGATCCTAACTTACTCATTGAGAGAGCGCTGCAATTAGGCATCTCCATTGACCTTATTGAAACCAATATTAATAATACTCCCAGCCTCTCTGTTTCAGGCGCGATTAAATTTATCCCTGTGCCACTTAATTCTCCTGTCTTACCAGGCAAATTGAATGCAAATAACGCTGCTTACGTCATACGCACACTTGAGATAGCCGCCGATTTTTGTTTGCAAGGCAAAGCCCAAGCTTTAGTAACAGGTCCTGTGCATAAAGAAATATTAAATACAGGCGGCATTGCTTTTAGCGGCCACACTGAATTCCTTGCTGAGCGCGCAAAAACATCACACACTGTCATGTTATTTGTCGTAGACCATTTAAAAGTAGCACTAGCAACAACCCATATCCCCCTTGCAAACGTTCCTGCTGCTATCACTAAAGATAAATTAAAAACCGTCATTTCTATTCTGAATAAAGGTCTGCAAGATCAATTTCACCTTGCCTCACCTAGAATATTTGTATGCGGTTTAAATCCTCACGCCGGCGAAGGCGGTTACTTAGGCAAAGAAGAAATAGACATAATCACTCCAACCCTAGATGAATTACGCAATCAAGGTTATTTACTCTCAGGTCCGCTTCCTGCTGATACCATCTTTACAAAAAAATACCTAGAAAATGCTGATGCTATTCTTGGGATGTATCACGATCAAGTGTTACCCGTGATAAAAACCATCGGTTTCGACAGAGCAGTAAATGTAACGTTAGGCCTCCCTTTCATACGCACCTCTGTCGACCACGGAACTGCGTTAGATTTAGCAGGAACGGGTCAAGCAAATCCTGGCAGTATGTTAGCAGCGATTAATTTGGCTATTGAGATGTCTAAGTCTTCTTTAAAACTGCCATAGTTAATCGAGTAATTGAAACTAATTGGTCTTCTTCATTAATAATCTCAATCCCCCACACCTGCGTCGTCTTGCCAATATGGAAAGGCTTTGCGGTTCCGATCACGTACCCTTCACGCATGGGACGTATGTGGTTGGTGTTGATGTCTAAACCTACGCAGTAGAATTTTTCTCTGTCTACGCAGCAATTGGCTGCGGTGCTGCCTATGGTTTCTGCTAGCACACAGGAGGCGCCGCCGTGCATGATGCCTGCGGGTTGTTTGGTTCTGTGGTCTACGGGCATACGGGCGGTTAAAAAGTCTTCACCCACTTCGGTGAATTCAATGCCTAAATGTTCGGACATGGTATTTTTGCCTCTATCGTTCACGCTTTGTACATTTATATCGCCGTGCCAAATTTTCATGCATTTATCCTTTTTAACTGCGCTTGCTTTAAGCTCGCAAAGCTCGTATCTTTTTAGGTCGCCAATTGAGCGAGTGTAGCGTTAAATTCTAGGAAACACTATTCATGAAAAATTTTTTCCTGAGCATTGGGTTAGCTTTTTTACCGTTTACCGCTTTTGCGGCTGACTTAATTGAAGTTTACAATCAAGCACAAATCAGTGATCCGACTTTTCAACAAGCGGTTGCGCAGCGCTTATCAACTAAAGAAGGCGTGCCCATTAGTGTTGCCTCTTTGCTGCCTAATTTTAATGTTACTGCTAATCCTAGTGTTTCAAGAACAGGTTATGCAGGTTCTAATTTTGTTGCGACAACACCTGTTACACCTGGTTTTCTTGCACCGCGAAATTTAACCGAAAGAGACTACACGCTCTCGCTTAATGCGACTCAAACCATATTTAATTTCGCACAGTTTTCAACTGTCGCTCAGCAAATTGCATTATCTAAGGGAGCAGATGCAACACTCAATGCTGCTTTGCAAGATTTAATGATTAGAGTAGCAAATGCGTATTTTGCTGTTTTACAAGATGAAGAAAATTTAATTTATAATGAAGCGAATAAGGTGGCGAATGCTGAGCAATTAGAGCAAGTAAAACAGCAATACAATGTAGGCTTAAAAACAGTAACCGATGTGTATACCGCTCAAGCTGCTTATGACACTGCTGTTTCAAATTTTATTCAAGCACAAACAACACTTGCTAATGACAGAGAAAACCTTCGCGTTATTACAGGTAAATATTATCCTCAATTATCGTCTCTTAAAGATGATTTTCCTTTAGTAAACCCCACGCCTGCCAATATTGAAACTTGGGTAGATGTCGCGCAAAAGCAAAATTGGAGTGTGAGAGCAGCACAATATCAATCTTCCTCACAACGTCAAATCATACGTCAACAGTTTGCCGGTCATTTGCCTACCGTTCAACTCCAAGGCAGCATCTCAAGGCAATATAACGATAATATCAATCGCTATATCACTTTCACTGAGCGTGTCGGCCCTGGCACAACTAGTAATAAAACCATAGGATTAAATATTAATGTGCCACTTTTTTCAGGTGGCGGTGTCACAGCTAGTACTAATCAAGCTGTTTATAACTATCAAAGCGCACTTCAAGCACAGGAATTAACACTACGTAACACCATCAATGCCACTCGCCAGAGTTATTTGAATGTGGTAGCGGGCATTAGTAAAGTAGGCGCAGATAAACAAGCTATTAAATCTAACATTAGTTCCCTTGAGGGACTAGAAGCAAGTTATAGAGTGGGAACTGGCACATTAGTTGATGTATTAAATCAGCAGCAAAAATTATTTCAAGCGCAAACTCAGTACGCAACAGATAGATATGCATTTGTTAATAATTATCTTGCATTAAAACAAGCAGCCGGCACGTTAAGCTTTACTGATTTATGTGCATTAAATAAATGGTTAACGAATAAAAAACCTGCATTAATACGCACTAGGAAAAAATCGGAAGTATTGGATTATAACTATCCTGGTATTGCAACTAAGCAGGATAAAAAAGAGGTGGCTTAAGGTTATCAAACACTGCGGATTTTACTGAGCAGCCATAATGCTGAATGTAAATGCTATCAACACACTAACTGCATCTGGGCACATTAACTGTCACCTGAGCACACTGTCATCCTTGTAGATGTTTAGTAATTCGATGACAGAAATCTGCTAGCCTTACTA
>BMAH01000179.1 GCA_014132615.1 Gammaproteobacteria bacterium | reverse complement strand
ACGTTAGTTACTTGAGTAGAGTAATGATTACATGATGCATTGCTTACTCCCCTATTATAGTAAGGCTAGCGCGGAAGTAAGGTTGGGCGCTAGCTTGATAACAAGGGCTGACGCTAGCCTAAACATCTACAAGAATGATAAGGTTACCCCTCTTTATTCTCTTTCTCCGCACTCGTTGCTGTGGTTTCTAAAAATTGGATAATTTCATCGGCCACGTTCACGCCCGTTGTTCTTTCTATGCCTTCTAATCCAGGAGAGGCATTCACTTCCATAATGAGTGGGCCGCGGTTTGAGCGGACTATGTCTACGCCTGCGACGTTTAATCCTATGATGTGGGCGGCGCGGATGGCCATGTTGCGTTCTTCTTCAGTAATTTCTTCCATGGTCGCAATACCGCCGCGATGTAGGTTGGAGCGAAATTCTTCAGGGGTTTGTGCTTGACGTTTCATGGCGGCGACTACTTTGCCACCCACCACAAAACAGCGAATGTCAGCACCTGCGGCATCTTTAATATATTCTTGTACCATGATATTCACTTTTAATCCTAAAAAGGCTTCTAACACACTGCGCGCCGCTTTAGTTGTTTCAACTAAAATAACACCTATGCCTTGTGTGCCTTCTAAGAATTTAATGACTAAAGGAGGGCCGCCAACCATTTTAATTAAATCTTTTATTTCATCTAATGAGTGGGCAAAGCCAGTGATGGGTAAACCTATGCCTTTTTTTGATAACAATTGTAAGCAGCGCAATTTATCTCTAGCGCGCGTAATGGCAACCGAGTCATTAATGCAATATACACCCATCATTTCTAATTGTCTTACTACCGCTGCGCCGTAAAAAGTAACAGAAGCGCCTATGCGTGGAATCACTGCGTCGTAGAGTTCTAATTCACAGCCTTTATAGTGAATGGTCGGTCTTGCGGATGTGATATTCATATAACAACGCATAGTGTCTATCGTATCTGCTTGGTGCCCGCGAGCTATCGCTGCTTCCACCAAACGACGGGTGGAATAAAGGTCGGGGCGCCTTGATAAAATAGCAATTTTCATTTCTTTTGGGCCTTAGTTGTCAAAAAGGAACGGGCAGGATTAACGACGAATCGTTTACGTAACGCACTCCTACCAATTAGCATACGAAATAACATATTTTCTCGCTCGGTAAGCGTAATCTCAATTAACCAAGTCTGTCCAGCGATGGTAATAGGTGTTTTGATAACATAACGCTCTTCTTCATGGCCGCCAGAATCTGTTACCAAACGTTTATCAACGACATCGGCCACACAATTAATGACACTGCTGGTATCATGCTGCAATGGATGTATATCAAAACTAATTTTTTGTACATTACCTTGCATAAAAGGTTTTAAAGCAAATGCATGTAATGCTGATGTGCGAGCACCGGTATCAACTTTTGCTTTAATTTGACTAATATTTAATTCAGGTAAAGCGACCCATTCGCGCCAACCTATAAATGGATATTTTCTTATAGTTCTCACC
>BMAH01000178.1 GCA_014132615.1 Gammaproteobacteria bacterium | reverse complement strand
TGTAAAGTTGCTAAGACTAAGTGCCCAGTCTCTGCTGCGGTTAGCGCTAAGCGTATGGTTTCAAGATCTCGCATCTCTCCTAACATAATCACATCCGGATCTTGGCGTAAAGCAGCGCGGAGTGCTGTTGCTACATCAGGCGTATCCCGACCTACTTGTAACTGGCTAATGGCACTTTTTTTACTAGGATGAATAAATTCAATGGGGTCTTCAATAGTAATAATGTGTAAGGCGTGATGCACATTAATAAAATCAAGCATGGCAGCAAGCGTGGTGCTTTTACCCGAACCAGTCGGCCCTGTTACTAAAATTAAGCCGTTTTCTAAAGCAAGAAAACGCTTAAAAACAGCCGGCAGCATTAATTCTTCAAAAGAAGGTACCCTTTCAGGAATAATACGAAACACAGCAGCAATACCATTTAATTCATGTAAAACACTGACTCTAAAATTACCAATATTAGATAAATTAACAGCTAATTCTAATACCAAATCACTTTCAAAATTAGCCTGCTGGTCGGGTGTTAATAAAGAAAAAACTAACTCTTTGGTCATCTCAGCTGTAAGCGGTTCCACATTTTCCATATGGATTAAATCACCGTGTACACGCATTAGCGGGGACAAATTAGGAATTAAATGTAAATCAGATGCATTGTGTTCTATGCATGTGGTTAATAATTGTTGAATCTCCATGCCTAGTCCATTTAAATTTGGCTATTCTTCTATTATTACATAATGTTATTACAAGCAGGTAACTTTACATTACAATAGGTTAACTTACGGAATGATAAAGGAATATCATGAAAACAAGATCAGTCTATGTGCTAGGTAGCTCACGCACCCCTTTTGTTAAATCTTTGACCACATATAAGGATTTTACTACTCAGGATTTAATGACCGCCGCTTTGCAGGATTTGACTAAAAAATTACATTTGGAAAATCAAATTGTAGGTGATGTGGGGTTAGGCGCGGTAATGCATAGTTCATATGATTGGGACTTAGCAAGGGAATGTGTATTAGGAACTTCGCTAAACCCGCATACGCCAGCTTATAACTTGCAACGCGCTTGCGGCACTAGCTTAGAAACAACTTTACAAATAGCACTTAAAATTTCTAATTATCAAATGGAAAATGGCATAGCAGGCGGCGTGGATACAAATAGTGATTTGCCGATTATGCTAAGACGAGCC
>BMAH01000177.1 GCA_014132615.1 Gammaproteobacteria bacterium | reverse complement strand
CAGAAATAATTCCTTCCTTAAACTTTTCATGTGCATCACTTTCAATCGTTCTGCCATGAGTATAGGAGCGCAAGGTGCCTTAGCGTGGTCCTCTGAGAAAATCAATAACAATATGCTCAAAGATGGTAAATATCTTGATACCATTTTTAACTTTAATGCCATGATGTTAAGCCATGGTGTACTGCCGCCTGTGCTTGAGCAAGGTAATTTTAGTTTAAATTTAGACGATCCTAATACAATTCGTGTTGCTGATAGAACGTATAAAATTGTTCAACAAGCTCGTTTTGCTACCACACCGCCTAATTGGCGTGAATATTTATGGCTTTCCTATCCTAAACCGCTTCTACCTGATAAAACATTATTGCCGCGCACAGATGAAGAACAACGAATATGGCGTGAAGGGGTAAGGTTAGGTTGGGGTAAAGGTATTGAGCAAGCGCATACGATTTTCCAGCAAAGCTTGGCGCGCTTAAAACGTGATTACAATGGCATGATTTTATATCGCAAATTGCTGCAAGAAAAAATGATTAGCCAACCGTTTGTAGCACGCACGCAATTAGGCGTTACGGGTAATGGCAACGATATGCGTATCAATGATCAAGTATTGCGTATAGTCGAATTACCGCAACTACAAACTAACAGTAAACATTGGCAGGCCATAGTGGTGAAACGTGATGAATGAATTTCTTTATCCGCAAGAACCGGTACGTATCACGATTGATGTGGTGAATGAAATTTTAATTCACTGTGTCAAATTAGGTGCGTCAGATATCACTTTTCAAACGGGCGAACCTATCATGGCGGAAATTTTTGGCCGCTTAAAAAAAATTACTAGACGCCGTTTATCCAATAATGAGTTAGGTGAAATTGTTAATGCGATGTACGGACCGAATGCGACTACGATTATTATGTCTGGAAAAGATATAGATACGCATTATGAAATTCGCCCTAATCGCTCAGAACGTTATCGCTTTCGTATTAATGGTACAGGCTGCCAAGTAGAAGGTCATGACGGCATCCAAATTACTGCGCGTACGATTCCAACTGATCCGCCAACGCTTGAAAGTATGAATTTGCCTAAACCTATTTTAGAAGCGATCGCGCCCGAGCAAGGTGTTGTCTATGTTACAGGGGCAACAGGTTCAGGTAAAAGCACTTTACTTGCATCCATTATCCGCCACATTACGGAAGATGTAGATAGTAACCGCAAAGTATTAACCTATGAATCACCCATAGAATTTGTGTTTGATAATGTCGAAAAAACATCAAGTATCGTCAGTCAATCTGAAATACCTCGACACTTACCTAGCTTTGCGGCGGGGGTGAGAAATGCATTACGCCGTAAGCCCAGGTTAATTTTAGTGGGTGAAGCGCGCGATCCTGAAACCATTGGCGCTGTCATGGAAGCTGCGATGACAGGACATCCTGTTTACACCACTTTACATAGTAATAGTGTGGCAGAAACCATGCGCCGCTTAGTTATCACTTTTCCGCCTGAAGAAAGGCAAGGGCGTACGATTGATATTATAGAAACTGTCCGTCTCGTGATTTCACAACGATTAGTTCCTACATTAGATGGCAAACGGGTTGCTTTACGCGAATATCTCGTATTTAACGAAGATATTAGAGATATTTTACTCGATACCGATATTCTCAATATAACAAGCGTAATACGTAAGTTAGTGCGCGAACACGGCAGAACGATTGAAAGTGATGCACATGAAAAGTTTAAGGAAGGAATTATTTCTG
>BMAH01000176.1 GCA_014132615.1 Gammaproteobacteria bacterium | reverse complement strand
TCGCAGTGCTAGTTAATCCGCCATCAAAGGTGAATGCATCACCACCATTACCTAAGGTGACACCATTAGTGTTATTAAATGTAACAGCATTCGTGAGTGTGTTAGAGGAGCCATTCATAATGACGCGATAAGCTTGACCAAAAGTGGTTAAGCCAGCGAGTGTGACATTATTACCAAAGGTAACTGTACCAGTTGAGCCTGCGGTATTATCTTGTAAAGTTAAGGTATTACTAGCTCCACTTAAAGCACCTGTGATGCCAATTGCGGCAGAGCCAGAAGACAAGGTAGAGTCAGCAGCAAGAGACACTGCACCAAGTGAAATCGCATCATTTGAAGTTGCAATCGTACCACCCAAGGTGGTCGTGCTAGCGGTACTCGTTAAACCGCCGTTAAAGGTAAAACTATCACCACCATCACCTAAGGTAACGCCATTGGTATTATTAAACGTTACTGCGTTGGTGAACGTGTTGGTAGCGCCATTCATAATTACATCATACGCTTGACCAAAAGTAGTTAAGCCAGCAAGCGTTACATTGCTACCAAAGGTGACAGTGCCTGTTGAAGCGGCTGTATTATCTTGTAAGGTTAACGTGCGCGCAGCTTCATTAATTGCGCCAAGAGAAATAGCACCAGATCCTGAACTAAGTGTTGTATTAGACGTTAGCGCAACAGTACCTAATGTAATCGCATCATTAGAAGTTAAAATACTTCCGCCTAAGGTAGTAGTACTTGCTGTACTCGTTAAGCCGCCGTTGAAAGTAAAGGTGTCACCAAAATTGCCGAGAGTAACGCCGTTAGTGTTATTAAAAGTAACAGCATTTGCAAAAGTATTATTTGCACCAATTAAGGAGACGCTATAATTAGAGGCTCCCCCAAAGGTGATCAAATTATCTAGTGTTACATTTCCACTGAAATTGACGGCCCCAGTTGAATTAACTGTATTATCTTGAAGAGTAAGTGTTTGGCCAGCACCTGAAACTGCCGTGAAAGAAATACTACCCGCACCGCTTTTAAGTGTAGGTGAGGCAGTGAGAGAAACACCTTTACCATAAGATTGATTGCCGGTAGTTGTAATTGCAGAAGTATTAATCACATCAGTACCAGCAGAGCCTGCTGTGCTTAAGCTAGCAATATTTATATCACCGTTAAATGTAATGACATTAGAAGCAGTTAAACCTAAACTATTCGCTCCAGTTACACTACCTAAACCAATAGTACCAGTGCCACTGCTGATCGTGGTGTCAGCAGTTAATATTGAGCTACCTAAGAGGACAGCATCATTTGAAGTTGCAATCGCACCGCCTAAGGTGGTAGTGCTCGCTGTACTCGTTAGACCTCCATTGAAGGTGAAATTATCTCCACCATTACCCAAAGTAACGCCATTGGTATTATTAAATGTTACTGCGTTGGTAAACGTGTTATTCGCACCATTCATGACAACGCCGTAGGCTTGACCAAAAGTAGTTAATCCAGCGAGTGTCACATCATTATTGAAAGTGACCGTACCCGTAGAACTGGCAGTATTATCCTGTAAAGTCAAGGTACGTGTTGAGTTATTAATCGTACCAAGTGAAATAGCACCAGATCCTGAACTAATAGTGCTATTGGTTGCTAAAGCAAGTGTGCCTAAAGTAATTGCATCATTAGAAGTAGCAAGTGTACCGCCTAATGTTGTAGTGCTCGCGGTGCTTGTTAATCCACCATT
>BMAH01000175.1 GCA_014132615.1 Gammaproteobacteria bacterium | reverse complement strand
ACACCTTATTATGGCGAAAAACTGCTGTTCCTCGCGATGTTTTCCACTCTATGCAACATAGACCCCTTTTCAAGCAACATAAAATCACTGCTTATCAACGTATTCAAGCGGCTGCGCGCGCTTATCGTTTACAATTTTTAACTAAGGGTCATAGGGAAATTTCGCTTAGTGATATTTATAAAAGTTTTACTAATTTATCAGAGACTGAACGAGAAGCATTAGTTGAGGAAGAATTATTGGCTGAAATGGATGCCTGTTATGCTTTCCCACCCGTTTTAGAATTGATACGTCAAGCCAAAGCGCAAGGCTTAAAAGTTATTATTGTTAGTGATATTTATTTGACTGAAGCACAGTTAAGACGATTATTAACGCATTGTTTACCTGATGATGTCATGCAGGCCATTGATGAAGTTTTTTGTTCTTGTGTACACGAGCGCTCTAAATCAACCGGTTTATTTGAGAATGTGTTAGCTAAATTAAATCTTAAGGCTGACGAAGTATTACATTTAGGTGATCATCCTATTGCTGATTATGAATCACCTAAAAAAATGCAAATCAAAGCTTTACACTTCTTACAATTTGATAATAAAACATCCGATTTTTTACGCATTCAACATGCTGCAGCGGCTTTGAATCCACTTTCTCAACCTAATGAGATTATGCATTTAATTAGGCATAGTCCCTTTAGAGGGATTTTTTCTGCTGCTGATATGAGTAAACCAGAAACACTAATAGGTTATATGTCTTTTGGCCCTATTATGTACGCATTTGCTAAATTTATTAGCCAAAAAATTGAAGAATTAAAACAGGACGGTAAGAACCCCAAGGTTTTCTTCTTATTACGTGATGCGCATTTGTTAGCAAAATCCTGCGAAGCATTTGCAGGTAAACCTTTGGGTAAACCTATCAGAATTCGCAAGTTTGTTGCTGTTGCTGCTTCATTTAGAACACGTGAAGATGTTGATTTTTACATAGCTGGCATTTTCCCCGAGCATTATAATTTTCATGTTATTTGCGAACAATTATTATTGCCTAAAGAGATTGCTAATGAAATTATACAACTCGCCTACGCAAGCCCTAATCCTGAAAAAACATTTACTGACACCATTCATCGCGACGATATATTGCAAGTTATTTTAAATAACTCTAAAGCTTATAGAGAACGTTTAAAGCGGTATATGCACAAAGAAATGCAATTAGAAAAAGGCGATACAGTCGTTTTAATTGATGTAGGTTATATAGGTGTTACTCAAAAGCATTTAGCAAGGATTTTAGAAGAAGAACAAATTAACTTACAGGGGTTATACGTAATTGGTTCGCATGAACCAGATAGACCACCTAGTCAATCTCTATTTACAACGACTGCTTGTGATCATGGATTATTCGAGCAAAGCTGTACCTTTAAAGAAGGTGCAGTGATAGATTATGATGAGCAAGGCAATCCTATTTTTGATAAAATTAAGCTAAGTGATGAGCAATACCAAAAAGTAAATGCTATTCAAGAAGAGTGTGTGCGCTTCATACGCGATGTTAAACAATTTTTTGATACAGCAAAATTAGCACTACCCTATTCCATTTTACAAGAAGCTGCTTTTGCAGCACTAAGACGTCACGTTTATTTTCCTGTGAAAGAAGAGATTGAGTATTATCAATCCTTCCAACATGACAAAGATATGGGACCTGATTTAAGTAAAACCATGTTTAATATTCATCGTGGTTTAATGTCATCAAGAATGCAGCCTACCGCGTCTCATTTACATCCTTATGAAACGCGTGTTGCCCATCTTGAAATGACATTAAGTAATTTAGTGCAGAAGAATTTAAACATTGAATTAATGCCGCAGGATATGAGTTTTACCCAAGAAAATATTAAAATTATGATTGTGCGTGGTGACGCGCAAGCGGAGATGATGTTAGTTGCTTCTCCAACACGTGATGGTTATTACACTCTTTTTATTCCCCTTACTTCCAAGCTTCAAATCCAAGTGCTATTTGGCTTGCAGTATCAATGGCTTCAAATTGAGAGTCTCAATATAGTCGGTAACCAAATGCAGCAAGGTAATGACTTACAGAAAATGTTCAGTTTGCATGGCATGGTAAATAGAGGGGGTTCTTTATACGAATGTTCCTCAATGCAAAGTCATCTTGCCTTATCACCGCCAGAGAAAGGACAAATTCAAGGATATCAAATTATTTTTAGACCTATTACTAAACGAAGTATTAATGCCTAAAGGAGATTCACTGTGCAACCTACTTGGATTACTTCATTAACTTCTATTTCTCCTATTGTGTTACCTATTTTAAATAAAATAAAACCTAAACGTATTTGTGAAGTAGGTTCTGCAGCAGGTGAACATAGTAAAGTGTTGCATGCTTTTTTACAAGGGCATCAAGGTGAATTGATTATGATAGATCCTTCACCGCGCGGCCCTTTTTTATCCTGGGCGAATGAAGCGGGTGAATCGGTAAAATATATTGCTGAATTTAGTTTAACGGGTATCCCTAAAGTCAATGCTGATGTGTGGTTTGTGGACGGGGATCATAATTGGTATACCGTTTACCACGAATTACTTTTAATTGATCAACAAGCAAAATTGAACCAATCCCCTGCTCTCATTTATTTACACGATGTAGGTTGGCCGTGTGCGCGTAGGGATATGTATTATAACCCTCAGTCTATCCCAGTACATTTTGTTCAACCTTATGCCCCTGCTGAGCACGGTATCACACTTGAACAAGCACCGCATATAAAAGGGTTACTAAAGGGTCCATATTGGGCTGTGAAAGAAGGTGGCCCACGAAATGGGGTATTGACTGCGGTTGAAGATTTTGTGAAAACTTCAGGGGTGGCTAAATACCATTGGATGAGAATCCCTGCTATGTTGGGATTAGGTGTATTAGTAGATGTCTCACACCCACATGCGCAACAAATATTGGATTACTATGCACCTTATCATGAAAACCCGGTGATGGCGTTGATGGAAGAGAATAGGATTATAAATTACATTGCTTCGATTGCTAGTAAAGAGCTGGTGGGGGTTTAATTAAAGTAGCCGGACTAACCCTTGTCATCCTTTAGATGTTTAGTAATTCTATGACAGAAATCTGCGCTAGCGTACAGGAATGACGTGCATTGCTCCCTCTCCCAC
>BMAH01000174.1 GCA_014132615.1 Gammaproteobacteria bacterium | reverse complement strand
AAATAATTTAGCAACAGCAAGCGTTACCATTAATACAGGTTCAACAGGTGCGCAAAGCGGCATTATTACCGTAAATGCACCTATTACTTGGACGTCTGCAAATACGCTACTTTTAGATGCCGCAAATAACATCGTTATTAATGCTGCTATATCAGGTGTAAATGGCAGTTTAAATTTACGCGCCGGTGCACTTGCTAATACAATTACTACCGGTGCGGGCGGCACTATCAACGTAGCTAACTTCAATTTGTTAAGAGGCACGTGGTCGCAAATTTCTGCTACCTTACCTACTTTTAATGTGACTAATAACTTCCAAATTAATTCAGGTTCAATTGGTAAAAACAATAGCACTGCTACTTTTGTTCGTGCTTTATCAGGGAATGGTAGTAGTGGTACACCTTACGTCATTACAGATATCTTCGGCTTGCAAGGGATAGGATCGAACGATAGCACACTGAGTGCCTCTGTTAATCTTAACAACAATATCGATGCAACAGTCACAGCGAACTGGAACAGTGGAGCTGGGTTTATACCTTTGGGTGAAGATTTAGGAAGTGGTAATGGTGCTTACTTTGGTAACAGCTTTAATGGCCAAGATTATGCAGTCAACAACCTTTATATCAATTTACCCAACAGAGATACTGGGGTTGGTTTATTTGGTTACATTACAACAGGTGGCTCAGTCACCATTCAACGTTTAGGTGTGACTAATGCAACTATTATTGGCGGTGCAAAGACAGGTATTTTTGCTGGTATTTTAAGTACTGGCACTATTTCTAGGTCTTACACAACAGGTAGCGTATCAGGAAACAAAAATGCCTCACCCCAATTTGGTACAGGTGGATTTGTAGGCCAAGTCACTGCAGCTGGTACAGTCAATACTTCTTACTCCAGTGCGACTGTAACAAGCAGGAATGGTTCTGACGACACGGTAGGTGGTTTTGTAGGGGATGCTGGCGGTACGATTACAAATAACTATGCGTTTGGGAGTGTATCCGGTCCGGTTGGAAATATAGGTGGCTTTGCTGGTGCCACAACGGGTGGCTCGCTTACGAATAACTATAGCAGTGGGTTAGTAACAAGAAGCAGTGCAGGCGGTGGCTTCTTAGGATCAGATTTTGGTGGTACCAAATCGAATAATTTCTGGGATACACAAAGCTCTGGACAAGCTACGAGTGCATCCGGTACAGGCCGCACGACAGCCCAAATGCAAACGTTAAGCACCTTCTCTGGCGCCGGATGGAGCATTACTG
>BMAH01000173.1 GCA_014132615.1 Gammaproteobacteria bacterium | reverse complement strand
AGATACATTTGCCAGCGCCGTCTTTATCATCAAATGGGATGCAGCGTATCGTCACGTTTAAATCCTGCTTGATTTTCGCTTCAACGTCAGCACTACCATTCCAATGGGCTAATGCAAAACCGCTGTCGCCTTTAAAGTAATCATAAAATTCTTTTTCAGAGTCTATGATTTTGGTATTTTTTTCACGGAAATCCATCGCACGTTTAAATAACACGGATTGCATTTCGTCTAACTCATTGGTCACTGTGCTTAAAAAAACTTCGCGGCTAAGACTGGCTTTATCTTTATATTCTTTATCTCTTCTGCCCATGAAAACCGTATTCGCGGCGACTTCTTTAGCACCAACTTCTAATCGGATAGGCACACCTTTCTTTACCCAGCTCCACGCTTTTTCGCCGCCTGTTAATTCACGCGTATCAATTTCTACTTGGATGCGCGTTTCGTGATAGTGTATTTGGCGCAATTCCTGCGCTAATTGCTGACAGTAGGCTAATATAGCTTTCCTATCTTCTTCTTTATGAATAATAGGTAAAATGACGACATGTTGAGGTGCAAGTCTTGGTGGAACTAACAAACCATTATCATCACTATGTGTCATAACAAGACCGCCTACTAAGCGAGTAGAAACACCCCAAGACGTGGTCCAAGCAAATTCTTCTTTGCCCTCTGCACTTAAAAATTTAATATTAAAACCACGAGAAAAATGCTGACCTAAAAAGTGTGAAGTACCTGCTTGTAGTGCTTTTTTATCTTGCATCATTGCTTCTATGCAATACGTATTCACTGCGCCAGGGAAACGTTCGCTCTCAGATTTTTCACCTTTGATAACAGGCATTGCCATATAGTCTTCAGCAAAACGTGCATAGACATCTAACATCATGCGTGATTCTTGCATGGCTTCTTCAGAGGTTGCATGCGCAGTGTGACCTTCTTGCCACAAAAATTCAGTGGTTCTTAAGAATAATCGAGTACGCATTTCCCAACGTACGACATTTGCCCATTGATTCACTAGCAAAGGTAAATCGCGATACGATTGTACCCAGCGTGAAAATGCATCGCCAATGATGGTTTCAGAAGTAGGCCGAATGATATAAGGTTCTTCTAAAGGGCTCGCTGGAACTAAATTTCCTTCCGCATCTTTTGCCAAACGATGATGGGTAACAACAGCACATTCTTTAGCAAAACCATCAATGTGTTCTGCTTCTTTTTGCATAAAGCTCATAGGAATTAGCAGAGGAAAATAAAGATTTTTATGGCCCGTCTCTTTAAATTTCTCATCTAAAACGCGTCGCATGTTTTCCCATAATGCATAACCCCAGGGTTTGATAATCATGCAACCTCTCACTGGTGATACTTCAGCAAGATCTGCACCTTTAATGACTTGCTGATACCACTCAGGATAATTTTGTTCTCGTGTTGGGGTGATCGCTGTTTTATTAGACTTCATTTAGCACTTGCTCCACATGATTAGCTACTTTTACTTTGCGCCATATGGCTTTAATTAAACCTTGTTCATCGATCAAAAAAGTAGAACGCGTAATGCCTAAAAAGGTATTACCAAATAATGTTTTTTTATCTATTACGCCGTAGGCTTCGCACACATCGCCTTCTGCATCAACGAGTAGAGGAAAAGGTAAGCTGTGTTTTTCTTTAAACTTAAGATGGCTTTTAGCGCTATCGCGTGAAATACCAAATAAGAGAGTATTCTTATCGGTGAATTCAGCATATTGATCACGAAAGCTGCAAGCTTCTTTGGTGCAGCCAGGGGTATTATCTTTAGGATAAAAAAATAAAACGACTTTTTTACCTCTTAAATCATGAAGAGTAACTGTTTTGCCTTCTTCAGTGGGCAAAGTAAAATCAGGGGCTTTGTCACCTAGCGTGAGTGCCATGCTATTCTCTCTTACACTAAAAAATTTTAATGCAGAATAGCATTCTCATTGGGTGAGGAGAAGAAAAGAATACACGGCCTAAGCAGGCCGTGTTAGCGAAAATATAAAGAATTAATTAGTAACAGCGCGTCCCACTAAACCACCACCAACGGCGCCGACTACGGTACCTGCGGTACTTCCGCCAGTAATTACGTTACCTGCAACGCCGCCTAATGCAGCGCCACCGACTGTACCCATGTCTTTATTGGAGCATGCGGCAATGGAGCCTGTCACTAATAAGATAGCTAAACACGAATAGAGTGCTTTTTTCATAACCACCTCGTCCTTAAAATTAGTTACTTCATCCTATATTTTACAATCAATTTAGGGCAAAGCTGCGATATTCGCCTTGTTGATTGATTGTTAAGGCTTTCCATAACCAGGGTAATAGAGAGGCGAGGTTGTCATTAAAGTGCCAGGGTGGGTTAATTATAACCATGCCACTGCCATTTAAATGGTTGGGCAAATCAGGATAAATAGTTAATTCCACAGCTAAAATAGGCTGTGAAATGGTCTTTTTTAAGGATTGATAAAATTGCTCAGCCGATTTTTTATCTTTAAGGGGGTACCAAATAGCGTAAATACCCGTTTCAAAACGTTTTAAGGCGGCAGGTAAGGTTTGGGCTAGTCTAATAAATTCATTCGTATCTTCATAAGGCGGGTCAATTAATATCAATCCGCGCCGTTCTTTAGGTGGTAAAAAAGCTTTTAAACCTAAAAAACCATCTGTGTGGTGCACCGCCATTTGCTTATCACCTGCAAACGTATTTTTTAATGCTTGGTATTCATCAGGCTGTAATTCACAAGCAATAATTTTATCTTGCGGGCGTATCACTTGTTTGGCAATTAATGGTGAACCTGGGTAATAACGCAGAGAAGCATAATGAGAATGCGTTAATTGATTATTAATTTTATGTATGCAATCTAAATAGCGCTGTACTAAAACAGGTGGGTTAGGTTGTTGTATGATTTTTTCAATGCCGTGAGTATATTCATTGGTTTTATTTGATTGCTCAGATTGTAAGTCGTAATAACCACGACCTGCATGAGTGTCTATATAACAAAAGGGCGCCTCTTTGCGCTCTAATAGATAAAGTAAATCTATCAAAATAAGGTGTTTGATAACGTCAGCAAAATTGCCGGCATGATAGGCGTGACGATAATTCATGATTAGTTATTCTCGTTAATCCCACAAAGGGTAGTGTTCAAGCTTAATGTCATCGCCAAAAAATAATTTAGCATTAGTTGCAAATGATTCTGTGTAATCAGAAACATAAAAATGTTTAGTGCTGCTACCGTTTGTATTAAGCAAACTATCATTTTCTAACTGCTTTTTTACTGCTTGAGCGACGATATCTGAGGAATCGATAATAGCTACATTGTTTTTATAATGCTTAGCTACGCGTTCTTTAATAATAGGGTAGTGAGTACAAGCAAGCACGAGTGCATCTATATCCTTTAGTTGCGGATGGGCTAAATATTCGTTTAATAAAGTATCAATAATAGCGTGATCACCAAATTCTTCTATCGCTTGCGCAAGTAAATTGGTGGCGTGCGAAGAAAGCGTAATACCTGTTTTTAATTCATCAATCTTCTTTTTATAAATAGAAGAATTAACGGTTTGGCGTGTACCGATTAAACCTATGCGTTTTTTTGTATATTGATCTTGCAAGTAGCGAATGACAGGATCAATGACATTCATGACAGTCGCTCTACTTGCAATATATTCTTTTACTAATTCGTATGCAGCAGCGGAGGCTGAATTGCAGGCAATCAAGATTAATTTGCAATCTTGCTGTAACAGCATATGCGCAATTTTAACCGCGTAAGCTTGGATAGCAGCGCTTGATTTATCGCCGTAGGGCATGTGCGCCGTATCGCCAAAGTAAACGATATTTTCTTTGGGCAAATGTTTAACCAGAGCATGAGCAACCGTTAAGCCGCCTATGCCGCTATCAAAAATGCCTATGGGTTGTGTTGCTAAGGGGTTTGGTTTCATGTTGCTAATGTTACGTGAAAGCAATATTTCTGTCATGCCTATTGCTAGTAAACCCCTTTTTATTGATCATAAAGTAATCATTAAAAGGGATGTGCTTCGCAATTGTTCATTTAATCTCTTTTAAAAGTCGCGTTATGCAATGGCCAAATGAAAATCGGTATAATAAAAAGGTGAAGGGCTTTTTACTTAAGTAAACAAAAGGAGTTGAGTAATGAAAAAAGTAACCGGAATCTTAGTAGCTATGTTAATGATGGGTGCTTTATTAGGTGGTTGCTATTCCAAAACCTGCGATCAACCAACCTACAAAGGCGACATGCGATAAAAATAGGTAAGGGCATCAAACGATGCCCTTATTTTTTGCTAATTAGATAATTCAAACTGCGTGCTTCTCTACTTCCCTGCTGATCCGATGCTTCTTGAAACGACCAACTAATAGCAAACTGCAGCAAAACACAAATAAAAATTTATACATGGCCGCTACCTAACAATTATAAAATTTCTTCTAACCCGTAAACCAAATGATCTAACCCCATTACTTTTTCACAAGCAATGCACACACCAGGCATAAAGCATTGTCTATCAATACTATCGTGCTTTAACGTCAACGTTTCGCCCATGCCGCCAAAAATAATTTGTTGATGCGCTAAAAAACCCGGCAGGCGGATAGCATGAATAGGAATGCCTTTATACTGCGCTCCACGCGAACCTTTTACTACTTCATGCGATGGTTTATTCGCATTAGATAACTCTATTGCCTCAGCTAGCAAATCTGCTGTCCGAAGCGCAGTGCCGGAAGGACTATCAACTTTATTGTCATGGTGCATTTCGATGATTTCAACTTGCGGCATATATTTCACAATTTCTTTTGCATATTTCATCATAAGCACAGCGCCTAATGAAAAATTAGGTGCAATAATCCCACCTATTTTTAACGCTTCACTTTTCTCTTGCAACTGATGCACTTGATTCATCGTTAATCCCGATGTCCCAATCACAGGTCTTGCTCCAGCATCAAGAATAGCTAATGTATTAACAAACACTGAATCAGGCCGAGTAAAATCCACCACTACTTGCGCGCCACTATCATGAATAGATTTCTTCAAATCATATTCACGCCCTGTTTGCCCCACCAAGGTTAAATTAGGATGCTGCTCTATCGCCTTACAAACCATCTGCCCCATGCGCCCAAAAGCGCCATTAACTAATACATTAATAGCCACGGAAAAAGCCCTCTCATTAGTTTAGCAATGGAATTACTATATGCTGCGTGGGTGGATAAATCTAGTTACCTGCCAAAGCGTATTATTATCATGTGTAATGCAACTTATAGGCTCTCCGTAAAGTTCACTTAAATGCGCTGACGTTAATAGTTCCTGCTTACTTCCTGTTAGCACTCGGCCATTATTGAAAATGAAAATTAAGTGGTCGCAAAACCATTGGGCTAAGTTAATATCGTGTAGGCTTGCGATAATGAGTTTATTATCTTGTTTGACTAAGGTTTTGAAGAGGTTGAGGATGTTAAATTGATGGGAGATGTCTAAGTGGTTGGTAGGTTCATCTAATAAGTAAATAGAAGGAGATTGGATGAATAAGGCGGCTAGGCTTAAACGTTGTTTTTCGCCGCCTGATAATGAGAAAACGTGGCGGTTTTTTAAGTGTAGCAAGTCTAGTTGAGCGAGGGTGTGGGTGATAATGTTTTTGTCTGCTTGGGTTTGCTTTGAGAAGAGATGGTGTTTTGCGTAGAAGCTCATTGAGCAAAATTCCCAGACGGTTTCTGAGAAAAATAATTCTAATTGTTGAAATAAAATGCCTCTGTGTAACGCTAATTCTTTTACGGAATAATGGTGTATAGGTGAACGGTTGAGTTGGATTTCGCCTGAGTAATTTTTGTGTAAGTTTGCTAGTGAATGGAGTAGCGTGGTTTTTCCACTGCCATTCGGTCCTAAGATGCCCCATATTTCACCGGCTTGCATAGCAAGATTAATTTCTTGCGTAAAAAAATTATTTTTGTGTGCTAAACGCAAATTAGTGAGATGAATGCATGTCATGTTGTAATAACCAAATAAAAACAGGTACGCCAAGTAACACCATGATGATACCAACAGGTAATTGTTCTGGAGCTATTAAAGTGCGCGCTAAAGTGTCAGCGAGTGTGACTAAACTGCCACCTAATAATAGAGAAAAAGGTAAATTATAACGATGATAATAACCCATAAAATAACGGGCAAAGTGAGGAACGATAAGGCCGACAAAGCCTATGCAGCCTGCTTGAGTAACAGCCGTTGCAGTGAAAAGAGAACTCAGTAAAAATAAAATGAGCATATATGGTTTGTAAGCGAGGCCTAGCGCCTTTGCCTGGTATTCACCGCGTCCCATTAAATCAAATCCAGGTGCTAAAATTATACAAATACCAATTCCAATAAGTAATACTAAACTGGAAAATAGAGAAAATTGCGTACCGCTTAAGTCGCCGGTTAGCCAAAATAACATGGTGTGCAAACTTCTTTCCGGGCTGAGCAAGAGTAATAAACTAATCCCTGCTGAAAAAGCGCAAGCAAGTGCAATACCGACTAATAATAAGGTGTGAGTTTGCCATTGATGCTTACGAGCTAATAAGAGAATAAATCCAACAGTGAAGAGGCTGCCTAGCCAAGCGCTGCCGGTTAATAAGTATCCGCTTAAGCCTGATAACATAGCAAGCAAGGTTAAAAAAGCAGCACTCCCCGATATACCTAATACGTAAGGATCTGCTAGCGGATTTTTCAACAGAAGCTGCATGAGAGAACCGGCTAAGGCAAGAAGACCTCCGCTGACAAAGGCATTAACGGTGCGTGCCAAGCGTAATTTAAAAAAAATCGCATTAATTTCAGTATTTTGATGAAACAAAAGTTGATAGAGAGAGAAAGACAGACTACCTTTAGCTAAAGATAGCAATAGGCTAAAAAGTACCAGTAGAAAAAGGATAAAACTAGCACGAAATTTAAGTGTCATTTACGGTGGAATCCGTTTGCTCAGTAGAGAATATTTTGGAACAATGCAATAAACGTACGGGCGTTAATTATAGGTGACAGAAGTTGATAGATAAAGCGGGATACAGATACGGAGTGGGTATTATTTTGGTGAATGATAACCGTCAGGTTTTTTTTGCCAAACGTATTGGTATGCTTGCTTGGCAATTTCCTCAAGGTGGTATGAAAGAAGAGGAAACACCTGAGCAAACCATGTTCAGAGAATTGAAAGAAGAAATTGGATTAAATCCTGAAGATGTGCAAGTGTTAGGAAGTACTAGGCGGTGGTTACGTTATCGTCTTCCTAGTCGTTTAGTGCGTCACTATGCTAAACCTTTATGCATTGGGCAAAAGCAGAAGTGGTTTTTACTCCGACTTACAAATCAAAAAGCGATTGTTGATTTGCAAGCTAATGATGACCCTGAGTTTGATTCGTGGGCGTGGGTATCTTACTGGTATCCTCTGCGACAAGTAGTGACATTTAAGCGGCGTGTGTATGTGATGGCACTGAAAGAGTTTGCCAAAATTGTGCTATCAAAACGGTTTAAAGAATTTAAGCAAAATGACTTAATTAACCAAAGCGGGGGGCAACAGATGGGAAGGGAGTGAAACTAAATGGCATGATGTATCATGTTATTAATTTACTAACTTTCCTCCCGTGCTTTTGGAGGGACAATGCTAACCATCTTACGGCATATAATCCAGGAAGTTTCCAGTGCAGACAATTTTAAAGACTCTCTGGACATTATGGTTAAACGCATTGCAAACGCGCTTGCAACGCAAGCTTGCTCCATTTTCCTTTTAGATAGGCATCGTGGGGAATATGTTTTAGTTGCAACCCAAGGGTTAAATCCCAACGCAGTCAGAAAAGTTCGCGTACCTATTAATAAAGGGTTGATTGGCTTAGTGGGTGAGCGCGAAGAACCCATTAACATAGACGATGCAACAAAACATCCGCGCTTTTTACACGTAGCAGAAGTAAAAGAAGAAGCTTATCGCGCTTTCTTGGGTACACCCGTTATTTACCATAGACAGGTATTGGGCGTACTGATTGTGCAGCAAGAGGAACCGCGCCGCTATGATGAATCAGAAGAAGCATTTTTAGTCACGCTCGCTACTCAGTTGGCTGCCATTATTGCACATGCAGAAGCAACAGGCGTGGTCTCAGAATTATTAGTTAATTCCACTGAAGTAAAACATGAACAGGTTTATTCAGGCGTACCGGGTGCGCCGGGTATTGGCATGGGTAAAGGTGTAGTGGTTTATGTGCCTTATGACTTAGATGCAGTACCTGATAAAGAACCTGATGATGTGGAAGAAGAGCTTAAATTATTAGAAATGGCTTTAGCTGCAGTGCGCGATGATTTGCGCTTACTAAGTGAGCGTTTACTTCCTACCTTGCCACCTGAAGAATTGGCGCTATTTGATGTGTATCAACGCATTTTAGATAGCAGTGATTTAGGTGATGAAATTGCAAATCACATACGTTCAGGAAATTGGGCACCAGGCGCATTGAGAGAAACGATACAAGCGCATGTCAGGCGCTTAGAAAGTTTAGACAATGAATATATGCGCGAGCGTGCAGTTGATATCAAAGATTTAGGTTTGCGCGTTCTTGCTTGTTTGCAAAAAAATGATAGGGCAAGACCTGAGTATAGTGAAAGAACTATTTTGATAGGTGAAACCATTACGCCTACTGATTTAGCTGAGGTGCCTGAAGGCTGTTTGGCTGGCGTCATTTCTATCCAGGGATCAGGTAGTTCTCACGTTGCCATTTTAGCTCGCGCTATGCGGGTACCTACTGTTATGGGGGTGGGAGACACGCCTATACTTGAGTTGCACGATAAAGAAATTATTATCGATGGTTATTACGGCCAAGTCTATGTCTCGCCCAGCCAATCCCTACGTGTTGAATTCGAAAGACTGATTCAAGAAGAACAAAAATTAGATGCTAAATTAGAAGAGATTCGTGATTTACCTGCTGTCACTAAGGACGGCCATCGCATAGGTTTAATGGTAAATACGGGTTTAGGTGCAGACATTAGCATTTCACTCGCAGCGGGTGCAGAAGGTGTGGGTTTATACCGTACAGAAATTCCTTTTCTCATGCGAGACCGCTTCCCCTCTGCTGAAGAGCAGCGCATTATTTATAGGCAATTACTAGCTTCTTTCTCACCTCGCCCAGTGATTATTCGTACCTTAGACGTGGGTGGAGATAAACCATTACCTTATTTCCCTATTCAAGAAGATAATCCCTTTTTAGGTTGGCGCGGCATACGAATTACCCTTGATCATCCTGAAATATTTTTAGCTCAAGTAAGAGCAATGATGCGGGCGAGTGACGGCTTACATAACATGCGCGTTATGCTGCCTATGATTACAGATGTAACAGAAGTCGATGAAGCATTAAGATTATTGCGCAAAGCTTATACTGAAGTTAAAGCAGAAGGTTACGAAATTGAAATGCCGCAAATTGGTGTGATGATTGAAGTGCCTTCTGCCGTTTATCAAGCAAGAGCATTAGCTAAGCGGGTCGATTTCTTATCCGTAGGCAGTAATGATTTAACTCAATATTTATTAGCGGTGGATAGAAATAACCCGCGTGTTGCTAATCTCTACGATGCCTTGCACCCCGCTGTTTTGCGCGCTTTAATTCAAGTGGTGGAAAACGGCCATCAAGAAGGTAAGCACGTGAGCATTTGTGGTGAAATGGCGGGTGACCCTGCTGCTGTTATGCTTTTATTGGCAATGGGCTTTGATTCTCTTAGCATGAATGCTTCATCCATAGGCCGTGTTCGCTGGATTTTACGCCATGTGAGTAAGAAAAAAGCAGCTAGTTTATTGCATGAAGTATTGGGTATGGAGAGTGCAGTAATGATACGCTGCCACATGGAGCTTGCTCTAGAGCGGGCAGGATTAGGTGATTTAATTCGAGCGGGGAGATAAATGTTAACTTATCCGGCAATCAATCCAGTGGCTTTTCACATAGGACCTTGGCCGATTTATTGGTACGGCCTCATGTATTTAGTCGGCTTTTTAGGCGGCTGGGGATTAATGGCACTGCGTGTAAAGCATTCTCCGCGCGGCTTCACTCAAGATCAATTATCGGATATTGTTTTTTATGCCGCATTAGGCGCCATAGTAGGTGGCCGCTTAGGTTATATGTTGTTTTATGATTTCCCCAATTTTATCGCTAATCCTTTATTGCTTTTCCAAACATGGAAAGGCGGTATGTCATTTCATGGCGGATTATTGGGTGTGTTATGCGGTTTATGGTTATGCGGCAGAAAAATGAATAAATCCCTTTTAGCATTAACTGATTTAATTGCACCTGTTGTACCTATAGGATTAGGTGCAGGACGTATTGGTAATTTTATAAATAGTGAATTATGGGGTCGTCCTACGGATGTGGCCTGGGGAATGATATTTCCAAATGGTGGCCCACTGCCACGTCATCCTTCTCAATTGTATGAATTTGCTTTAGAAGGAATCCTACTCTTTATTATCTTGTGGATTTTTTCAAGGAAATCAAGACCGCTTGGCGCCGTTTCCGGGCTATTTGCACTTTGTTATGGTTTATTCCGTATCATAGCGGAATTTTTTAGAGAGCCAGATGCTCATATTGGTTATTTAGCTTTGGGCTGGGTAACAGAAGGGCAATTATTATCTTTGCCTTTAGTTTTAGTCGGTATAGCACTTTTAGTGTGGGCGTATAAGAGGAAAGCAGCATGAAACAATATTTAGATTATTTAAATCATATTTTGACTCATGGTGTGAGCAAGGTGGATAGAACAGGTACGGGCACCATCAGTGTATTTGGCTATCAAATGCGATTTAATTTGCGTGAAGGCTTTCCTTTAGTCACAACAAAAAAATTGCATACCAAAAGTATATTTCATGAATTACTGTGGTTTTTAAGCGGTCAAACAAATATCGCTTATTTAAAAGAAAATGGTGTCAGCATTTGGAATGAATGGGCAGATGAAAAGGGAGATTTAGGACCTGTTTATGGAAAGCAGTGGCGCTCATGGCAAACCAGTGACGGCCGTGTTATTGATCAAATGAGCCAATTGGTTCAGCAGATTAAAACCAATCCAGATTCGCGTCGTTTAATTGTTAATGCTTGGAATGTAGGTGAATTAGATAAAATGGCATTGCCACCTTGTCACTTGTTGTTTCAATTTTACGTGGCAAACAATGCGTTATCCTGTCAATTATATCAACGTTCGGCAGATTCATTTTTAGGTGTGCCATTTAATATCGCATCTTATTCTTTGTTAGTGCATATGATAGCTCAGCAATGTGATTTAGAAGTGGGAGATTTTGTTTGGACAGGGGGTGATTGTCACATCTATTCTAATCACATCGAGCAGGTAAAATTACAATTAACGCGTAAGCCGTATCCACTGCCACGCTTGCATTTTAAACGTAAACCGGCTTCATTATTTGATTATCAATATGAAGATATTGAAGTGCTAGATTATGAGGCTCATCCGCACATTAAAGGTGCAGTAGCTGTTTAACAATTATCATCATAAGTTTGGCGGGTTAAAGGTTGTTCTGAAGTTTGAATTTCAGCATCGCGAGTATTACCTGTTGCACCGCCAAAAACCATTTCACTTTTTAGCTTATTGCAAGCAGCGCGTTTAATAGGATTAGGCGTGTTGTAAGAAGCGCATGCCGTTAAGATAAGTAAAGTTAAAAGGCTAGTGAGTAATAATTTCATATTATCTTCCTGATTAATTATAAGGCTTAATCACAAAATCTTTTTATCATAGATTAAGTGCAAAAGAAAATCGTTTATTCTCTTCAGCTGGTGTAAGTGATTTCCTTTTGCTCGGTAAAACATAATCATTGAGCTTAGCATGACTACTTTCTAAGAATTTTTTATGCTCAGCAGTGATGTTTTCTTGAGTCATTAATTGATTCAATAAATTAATAAGTAATTTAAATCTTGCCTTTTCTTTAATGGTTTTATGTAAACAAGCTGCAATCTTTAAGGCGTCCATCATAATTAAAGAAGCATCGTTATTGAGAGATAATAAATTCATAATTTCAAATTGATCTAATTGTATGCTGTGTGCGACTTGGCAGAATTTTTCATCTTCATACATTTGTTTAAAGTCGGGCAATTTAGATTGTGGAATAAATTTTTTGATATAATTTAGTAATTCTTTCTGCAATTGCATTAAGAAGACAATTTTATCTATCTCATAAAGCGGCGCCATTATTTGTTCGGTTTGATTTGGTGTAGGCCATAGTCTCAACGTTAATTGACTGCCTGATGTCCTAATGTTTTCACTAAGACTATGTGCAGCAACATAAATAGTAGGAATGTGAGTTAGAAGGTTTGAAAATTGCATAAATAGTTTAGGGCGATTTTCACATCTGGCTAAAATAACATCTGCAATTTGGCTCATGAATTTAATAATTAAATGAAAGAAGCGAGGCGTAATTATTAAAGGAAATTGTTCTTTTTTAATTTTTTCTGCACATACATGCCATAAATTAAGTAAATGCTCATCGGTAATATGGGGGTTTTTTAAGTAGGTTTTATCTTCAATATTGATTTTTTTTATCTCAATGCCCGCTTCAGTTAGTAAGCTAGATTTTAAAGCAAATTGGGTTGTACGCTTTAAGGTAATAAAGTGGCTAGCAAAAGATATAGTTTCAAAAAATGCGGCATCCGCATTAGCAATATCTTTAGTATGGCAAATAGCTTCTTCTAAGGCGCGTATAGTTTTAGCATGATCAATATGATTAATTAATTTAAGCCAATATGTATTATTTTCTAGCTGTGCTTCATTCGCTTTTAATAGTAATTGCTTAAGAGTTGGAGTAATAAGTAAATAAAGAACGTTTATAATAAACGCTAATATTTGAAAAGAAAATTGACTATCATTTTTCATAATCGCTTTTAGAGCAATTAAATGGGTTTGGTTTAAGACCTCTAGTTTTTGATTAATCGTTAATTGTGATTTAATTTTTTGTTGTTCAGTTGCCATGCTGAAATTAACTAGAGAGAGTAAAATATATTGTAAATGCTCATTTTCTTTGTCTAAATTACCGAAAAAGTTTCTCTCTTTTAATTTTTCAGCTAGTTGCTTATCAATTTGAATACGGTTTTCAATATCTTCAAATTGACTAAACCAAGATATAGCTGCTTTATTTCTACCGTGGGCATGATAAAAAATCACCAACGGTTTTAAGCTATCAATAATTTGAATGGCTTGATCAGGATCATTTTTTTCGAAATTAGCAAATGTATTGATCTCAGTTTCAATTAAATTCACTAAAGGTAAAATATTTTCTTTGCCTAGAAAATCGGCAAAAAAAAGTCTAGTCACGTCTTTATTTTTTGCATCGTTACAGGCAGTAATTTCTTTACCTAATGATGTGTTTGAGAAATTTTCTTTCTCCACAATATATTTTTTTAAAGTAATGAATCTAACTTGCTGCAGTAATTTCTTATTTTCAAAAATCGGAGCAAGATTGGTTTTATAATGAGAAAAAAGCACAGTGTCTAGGTTTAGAATAATTTCTTTAGCTAATTCATCTGTTTCTTGGTGTAAAAGAGGCCTTGTTGCTGCTTGGCTTATTAAATTGGTAATTTCTTTAACTTCTTGCTGGCTCAGTGTTGGATAAAAAATAGTTAAGAATTTTACGATATTTTCTAATTGCGAATAACTAAGACTTGCTTGTTTTACTAATTGATCTACTAATGTTTGAGCTAATAATACTATGCAATCTCTCTCCCATGAAGTGTTTTGGTTTAGTAAAATAGAAGAAAAATTATCTATACGTAAACGTTTTTGCTGTAAATTTTT
>BMAH01000172.1 GCA_014132615.1 Gammaproteobacteria bacterium | reverse complement strand
CATGTAAAGAAATAGTATGCTCGCGCTAAAAATTACACTACTGATATGATTAGAGAAAAATATCTTCCTAGAATACTTAATTCTGAATCAATCCCAAATTTTATTATTTACGCAGACATGACACCTATTGGATACATTCAGCTTTATAATGTTAAAGATTTTCTTCCTGATGGAATTAAAAACTATCAGCACGCTTTATTTGATCACTTCAAACCAGATGAAATTGCTGGTATTGATTTATTTATTGCTGAAGAAATTTACCTCAAAAGAGGTTATGCAACATTAGCATTAACTAATTTCATCAAAGAATGCGTACAAGGAAAATTTACTGCCTTAATCGCTGATCCATTAAAAATTAACACAAACGCTGTTCATTTTTTTGAAAAAAATAGTTTTGAAAAACTTGAGCAGGAAAGTGCTCATCAAAATGAAGTATTGATCTTTCGTTTAACGCGTTTTTAAGAAAATTTTAATATTGCTAGAATCCATCCTTACGATTTCATACCCATTAATAAATCATCAATTACTTCCATGAAACGAGGTGGCCCGAAATTCCCCATTCCAATTGCACGGATTAGCAGATGAGCTGTTGACAAAGATTATAAAGAGCACTAATTCTTTTTTCATTTACTACCTCTTTAACTAAAACATTTTCATTCCATTAGGAACTGTGGGATCAGCGGTTAATAAACAAATCGCTCCATCCTTATCAGGAAACCCGACTAATAAAAATTCGGAAGTAAATCCCGCAATATTTTTATCACCCAAATTAACGCAACCAACTACTTGACGACCCACCAAAGATTCTGGCGTGTAATGGACTGTCACTTGGGCTGATGTTTGTTTAATGCCAATCTCAGTACCAAAATCAACCCATACTTTATACGCAGGTTTATTTGCGCGTGGAAATGGCTCTACCTTAACGACAGTACCAGACCGTAAATCTACATTTTCAAATTCCTGATAAGAAATAATCATAATTACCTCTAAAAATGTTAATGCCCACGATGTTTCTTTTTTCTTTTTGCCTGCTTCAGTTGAAATTTTTCTTCTAGCCGAGCTTCTTTTTCAGCTTTAGAAACAGTTTTTTTGAGTTTTTTATTTTTCTCAAGGTCAAGTCTTAGCACTTCTTGTGCATGTGTAGTACTAGGTAAGCCAAGTTTTGCCTTTTCCATTTCGCGTCGCACTTCTCGCTGCACACGTTTAGGATTTTTCCTTTTAATAACAAGCTTAAAATCTTGCGGTTCTGTAAATTTCAATTCATCAAAGTGAGTGAGAACAAAATCATAAAGCTCAGCATCAGTGGGTTCACCACCAAAAATTTTACGTGCTACTGCATAGCCTTCATTGTCATTTCTTTCAAACAGACCAATCCAGAAAGAGCCTTCTAATAAGACCGTAACTTTAATAGTGTATTGCTTCTTGATACTATTTTGGTTCATGGCAAACCACTTCAACATTGTGACCATCTGGGTCAAGGACAAATGCACCATAATAATTTGGATGATACTTCTCTCTAATACCTGGCGCACCATTATCAGTGCCTCCAGCTCCAATCGCAGCTTTATAAAAAGCATCGACAATGGCTCTATCTTCTGTTCGAAACGCGATATGAAATCTCGGAGTTTGTTTGCCACTTCCATGAATGATGAAATATGGTTTTTTCCCAATGCCGATACCCGCAACATTATCATGAAACTCCATAACCAACTCATAGCCTATTGGAGCTAATGCTTTAAGATAAAATGTCTTAGCTTTTTCATAGTCACTAACACTTAAAACAACATGGTCCAACATATTTCATTCCTGATTTTCATTTTCAATTTGTTAACGATTCTTAATTCGATAAAATCGGCGCTCAATACCCTTAGCAATGTCATTTTTGTAATAGGTCATGCCACACTTCTCTATTGCAAGGGTTGAGCTGATATTGCCAACATCGGCATAAACAATAATGTAATATATATACTTGAGGCAATTGAAACAACAGCATTAGAAACGCAACAACGCGTGGCCAACATCAACACGTCAATGGATAAGGCAAAAGAGTTAATTAAAGCTAAAGCACCCAAAATTTATAGCAAAGATTTAATTGAAACCATATTTGAACACCCCTACTGTAAAATTCGCTTTTTGAAAGAAACAGGGATCGCCAAGCGCCAAACAGCCGCTGTTTACCTTCAAACTTTAGAGGAGATTGGCTTATTGCGTAACAACTCAAAAATTTATAGATTTTATCAAGAAATTTTATCGCAAACCTAGAAATTCTCAAAAAAATAAAATGGGCAAGATTAACTGGGATAACTATGACGTGATTTTGAAACAAATCTATAATTTACGCTCCTTGACTTTGCACACAGGGCAAACAGTTACACCTGCCATGTGTGAACACCCTTTTCTGAGACACTCAAAAAAGCTACTAAAATCCTTGAAAAACTAATAGCGGCTTTTCCTTCATTGGAGAAACCATTATCAAACCTGAAGATCAACCAATACTCTTATGGAATTTGAAGAAATTGTAAGAAAATCTTTATTAAAATGATTGCTAACACTTGAATAAAATAATATTAAGATAATTTTTTTAAGTTAATAGCTTCGCAAAGAGCCTCTTTAGGATCATCAATTATTTGTTTACTACGCCACGCCACATGCCCGTCTGGACGAACAAGTACTGCACCTGTAGTGGTAATTTCATAAATTTTATGCCACACATTTTCAGGATCAATTACATCGCCATCAACAGCAACTCTGTAATTTTTAAGTGGCAGCCTTAATGCTAATTCGTTAGCTGCTGCTTGCCATTTATGCCCATCAGCACCAACCAACAAGACATAATCTTTCTCGAACAAATCAAGCGTCGAAATAGTTTTACCATCTTTAGTTAATTGCAGATAAGGCGCACGACTTCCTGGCAATGTGGTGGCTATGTATTTATCTGGTAATACGCTAATAACTTGATCATTCTCAGATTGAACAGCTTTTGAATGATAGATAAACCCTAAATCTAAACCTTCATAATTAAGATTTTTTTGTTGTTCATGTAATTTTATTTTTAACGTTTCATGATCACCTGCCTGAATTGCTTTAAAAATATCGAAGAAACGTTTTGCATTTTCAGTGCTCCATTCAATATTGCGTTTAGCAATTGGCGCACGCTCATCATAATATGTGTCTAGCAACACATCAGATGCTTGACGATTTATTACAAACGCCAACTTCCATGCTAGATTATGTGCATCTGCAACACCTGTATTCATTCCCAAACCACCTGTGGGTGGTAGCCGATGTGCAGCATCACCAACTAAGAAGATTCTGCCATGACGATATTGTTTTGCGACTTGCGCTGCCATAGTCCAAAAACTTTTATTGATGATTTTAATATCAAGATTGGGCAGATCAAGAACACGTCTTATTTCACTAAGGCAATATTCGTCTGTGAAATCTTCTTTTATATTTTCGGGCTTAAGATTCAAACCTACTATCCATCGGTTTTTACCGTAGGCAGTAAATATCGAACGTCCTAATATCTTCGGGTCAGTAAAGAAGTATCCAACGCTAGGTCTTTGCTTAGTCCATTGCGATATATCAAATTCGCAATAAACGCTACAAGAACGCGCTAAATTGTCAGGCCCTTCCATCTCAATTCCTAGTTGTTTACGTATAGTGCTACGCGCGCCATCTGCAGCAATGAGATATTGAGCATGTACTAACTCTTCTTGATTGGTTTTTTGATCTAATAATTTTACTGTTACGCCGGTGTCATTTTCTTCAAAAGAAATCATTTCCTTTGAAAATTGCATTTCTGCCTCACGATGATTTTGCAAAGTATGGTGTAAATACTCTTCTACACAATCTTGTGTAACAAAACTGGCACTAATAGGGCCGTGCGTATAATTCTCTAAGCCTTTCATTTCTACGCGAGTTACTTCATTGCCTTGTAAGGACTCTGACCAAATAAATCTTATCGCTTCTTTAGGAAATTCGTACTTCAACAATTCATCAATATTTCCCCATTGCCTGAATAGTTCCATCGTTCGCATGCTAACACCGCGAGCGCGAGGGTGTGGTGTACGTCCCGAATGTTTCTCAACGATCAGAGAAGGAATATTTTGACGGGCAAGACACAAAGCCATGCTCAATCCTACTGGACCAGCGCCAACGATTAATACAGGAATGTTTTTCGTGATGTTATTCATAAGGAATTTTTAGATGATTTCTTGTTCAAAAGAAACATTAACCTACAACGTAAGTTCGACACATATTCGACACGTAAACTTTCGATTTTTTAAATTCGTTTCCTAACCATTGTTTCTACTGATGCCGACGTGCAGAATCGAACTGCAGATCTACTGATTACGAATCTCATTCAGGCAATAAATAGCAACGCATTACAACAGGTAATAACAGTGAAATCAAGTGGTTATATCAAAAGACTTGTTGTCATTTATTGTACAGAATTGTCATTATTTTTCTCTGAGTGCCCCACCAGTGCCCCAGAGAAATACCTCTTTTAATACTAAAATTCTTTTTAAAATGTACTGCAAAAGTACCCATTATTGGGTATTATTGTAGTATAGATTCAAAAGAAATAGGGAGCGTTTATGCCGTCACAAAAACCAGCAGAAAGCCAAGGGGTACGCTTACTCCGTCAGCTATTTTTGAATGGCAAACGCGTATTTGACATGAAGGACGTTGCGACGGCGGCGACCCTGGAAAAGATACCTCATAATCAGCTTAGAAAGATACTATACACCCTAGCAAAACATGGTCGGATATCTAGGTTGCGCCGCGGGCTCTACACTACTATCGGGATGGAATCAGTAGCAAATATTACTCACCCTTTTGTAATAGCGACTCATTTAGCTCAACCATCAGCTATTAGCCATTGGTCTGCTTTGCAACATCATGGCTTAACTGAACAGATACCCCAAATTATTACCGCATCAACGCCAACCAAAGTAGTTACTCCATCAATGCGCGAAAAAGAAATGCAAGATTTAAAACTCAAGCACATATGGCAAATTGCTGATATTCGTTATGAATATATTAATATTAAACAAAAGCATTTTTTTGGTATTGAAAAAATTTGGCTTGATGAAAATTCTCAAGCACCGATTACCGATAAAGAACGCACTCTTTTGGATGTATTTATTTATCTTAAAAAGTTTGGCGGCATGGGCGAAGCTTTAGGGATTTTAGAAAATTCACTAGCCACTATAGACATTCAAAAACTAGTTAATTATACCATTCAATACGATAAAAAATCGCTTACCAAACGTTTAGGTTGGGCACTTGAATATTTTGGTGTTCCAGCTAAGCAACTTGAACCGCTATTAAATGCACCAATCGGTTATTTTTGTCGACTTGATCCTTCAGCACCAGCAACAGGACCATGTGATAAACGTTGGATGATACAAAACAATTTAATAAAAGTTGAGAATAAATGAAACCATTACGTATAAAGATTCAAGACGAAGCTAATCTGAAAAAAGTTCCGATTCATGTTATTGAAAAAGACTATGCATTAAGTTATGTATTAGCAGGCATGACAAAACAACCGGAACTATCTCATTCTTTAATATTCAAACGCGGCACTGCACTTAAGAAAATATTTTTTGGTGACTACCGCTTTTCTGAGGACTTGGATTTTTCTGTTATTAATGCACCGAAAGATAAGCAACTTGAAAATGCTTTGAATAATGCACTTACTATTTCTAAAGAATTATTAAACGAATATGGTTCATTTGAGATTCAGTTAAAACGCAATCCTGAAAAAGCACCTCACCCAAAAGGACAAGATGCATTTAATGTGCTGGTTAAATTTCCCTGGCAGCCAACACCACTATGCCGGATTAAAGTGGAAATTACGCACGATGAACCAGTCATTTTATCGCCAGAATATAAACCTATCCTCCACGGTTACGAGGAGCAGATTGATTGTACTGTTGCTATCACATCGAAGAAATTGTAGCGGAAAAACTTCGCGCGTTGCTGCAAACACACCAAAAACTCGTTGCGCGCGGCTGGAACAGACCCAGAGCACGGGATTATTATGATCTGTGGTGCATATTAAAAAATTATAGCGCGGCTGTCGATACTAACCGACTAATTGAAATGCTCGACAAAAAATGCAAGCACCGCGATGTATCGTATCAGAATATTGATGATTTTTTTACTACTGAATTAGTAAAAGAAGCAAACCAACATTGGCAAGCTACGTTAGGTGTTTTAGTTAGAGAATTACCAGAATGTGAACTGGTCCTTAATGAAATCCAATTACTGATCAAGCTTCTTTTAATTTAAGGAATAAAAATGCGAACAATTGAAATTCTTGAGCCGTCAGTTAAATCCTTATTTTTAGCCCTGAGATTCAATGGCCAAACAGCCCTCCAACATCCAAAACCGTCTGATATTATAAGCGTCGTAGGCTTTCCATTTGGCATTAGCATAAACGGAAGAATGGCAATATGGGCCACTGGTTTTGTAGCATCAGAAACAGATTTAGATTCACCCATATTTTTAATTGATAGTAGAACTCGCCCTGGTCAATCTGGTTCTGCTGTTATAGCTCAACGAAATGGTGGTGCGTTTTCGCAAAAAGATGGTAGCACTTCTATTATCACCGGAACAACAACCCAATTTTTAGGTATTTATTCCGGACGAATCAACAAAGAATCTGATATAGGAATTGTTTGGAAAGCATCTGCAATAAAAGAATTAATAGAGTCAATAAAAAAAGACAATTAATTATTTAACAAAATCATCCCAAATTTTTAAAATTTTTTCAGAATAAAATCTGTAAATTCATTGCCAGGTGCTACGTCTGAATTTAAAATTCATCTAAACTATTACATATCGTTCTACACGCTATCCACTCACAACCAAATCATTTACAGTAACAGTGACATGATCAATCACGCGCAAGCCTCTCTTGTTAATATTAGTAATTTAATGATCAATAACATCGTGTTCATAGCAAGTCATCAACTACTTCCATACAAATTTCTGGTAATTTGCGATTTTGATCGCCACAATCTTTCATTTTCATAATTGCTTCTTTAATAGCACGGGGTAAATCCTCAACAGTATTATCACTTGACCATGAAGCATCGCGAGTTGCTTTATCTGGCCATCTTGAATATGCAAGCCATATACCATCTTCTGTTTTATGGAGACAGGAACCAATTGCGCCTCTATGTTGAATAAAATAACTTGCGATCTGATTCCATAACTTCTGATATCTCTCTTCCAACTCCGGTCTTATACATGAACGGTAAATTACTGCAAACATTTTGTTTTTCCTTTACTTAAAATATGATTTAAGAAATTGATAATGGATTTGATACAACTGTGAATTAACGTTATTCCATGTGCCGCGTTTTACCGTAAATCCAATAGCAGCTATTGCTTTATTAAATTGTAAAAAAGGTAAAATTCGATTGTAATCAGGAACAGGCCTAACACTTGTATAGCCATTCAAAAATGACTGTTTAATTGATAAATCGTTAAGCCATCCTCCAAATTCCATAGAACAAAAATCTTCTTCTGCAAAGCTAGCACGCGCTGAAGCCCAATCAATTATTCCTTGCAGTTTGTTATTTTGTACTATTAGATTGCCAGGTCGAAAGTCGCGATGAATAATACAAGGACCATCTACTAATAATAAAAGGGAAACATGATCATCATAAAACTGTCGACACTGTTTAAGAAGATCGCTTGATAAATGACCGTTACATTCGGCCATGCCTTCTTCAAATTTTGCAGTGAAAGGAGCCTGAGGATCAGAATCTAATTCGTTAGGATATGTTAAATCGCCATATCCTTTTGTGTTATTGGAGTGGATTACCCCTAATTGAGAACCGATTTCAAAAGCTAATGATTCTGTTAAGTCATTTTTTGCAAGAAGCGTGCCTGGCAAACATTCCATTAAAATGGCACCTTTAACGTCTTTTTCTGGTGGCACAACTTCTTTAATCGTGGGTACCAAAATTTTATCAGCAAAAAACTGTAAAAAATAAACTTCACGCAAATAGTCTTGGGTGTTCGCTGATATTTTTAAAATGAAATTTTCACCCGTTGGCAATATTACTTTATAGGCAACAGCAACAATAGCCTCTTCATGCTCTATGCGCACAATTGTAGCGTCCTTGAGATTAAAACGCTGTTTGTACAACTCTAAAAGACTATCATTCACAATAAATGTCCAACTTTATAAATTCGCGTGTAGAACACTGAATATGGGCTCCAAATCTAAATGGATAATTATAGCGAAGAGAGTAGAAACTTTATTGTGATTTATTGCTATTTGTTATTTCTGAGTACCCCACCAGTGCCTCATGAGGTTCATGCTGCAGTGGGCAAATCCCCTGGAAGCTCCGTCATTATTGATGCCGACGTGCAGAATCGAACTGCAGACCTACTGATTACGAATCAGTTGCTCTACCAACTGAGCTACGTCGGCATTGTGATGGTAAGAGCGCGAAAGTATAAAGAAAATTGGGGGTAACTGCTAGTTCTCTTTTTTGGCTCATTTTTTGGCTCAATTAACCCAGCAATCTATCTCTTCCCTAGCTAATCTCTTGTTTTTTATGTAGTTAAACTTTATACAAATTCAAAAATATCGCCTACACTTAAAACATAAGAAAGGAAAATATGTATAGATAACGAGGCAGGATCTAATGACCCTGAAGATTGCAGTTAAATGGCTGAATAAAGTAAGCTTGCAAAACTTCAAGCTGTGGGTTGGATTTGCCACTTTTTTAATCTCCTTTACCGTTTTTGCCAATCCTGTTTTAGATAATGTTGCTGGTGGTAATGTCACTA
>BMAH01000171.1 GCA_014132615.1 Gammaproteobacteria bacterium | reverse complement strand
ACCTAGTACTACACATGCACAAGAAGTGCTAAGACTTGACCTTAAGAAAAATAAAAAACAATGAAGTTGATACTTGTATCGCTCTTTTTCAAGAAACTGTTCATAGCGTGAATGCGAGTGATTATACAATCGATGAATTAAACGCGTGGGCACCTTTAGTTGAGCCACATCTTATTGACAATCATTCTGCTTGGGAATTACTTTTAAAAAATACTTGTTATGTTGCTGAGCATAATAATTCTATTGTGGGATTTGGTGATCTTACAAGCGAAGGACATTTATATCGATTATTTGTTCATTACAGCAAACCCCTTTTTTGAAAGAAGAGGCTTCACTGTTGTACAAGAACAACAATGGCCTGTTCGCGGAGTAAAATTAACTGGTTTTATAATGAAGAAGATAGTGGATTAAAATGTTATGACAAGAATTATAGAAGTAGTGCCCCATAGTAATGAATGGGCGAGTATGTTTGAAACTGAAGCTGAATTGATTAAACGCGCATTGGGTGATAACTGTTTGGCTGTTTATCATATAGGTTCAACCTCTGTGCCTGACTTAGCTGCAAAGCCAGTTATTGATATATTGACCGTGGTAAAAAGTATCTTGCAAGTGGATAAAGCTAATGCAGCTATGGAGCAACTTGGTTATGAGTGTAAAGGTGAATTTGGTATGCTTTTCAGGCGATTTTTTCAGAAAGGCGGTGATAAGAGAACGTATAATGTGCATGTTTATGAGGAAAGCAATTCTGAAATAGAAAGATATTTGAAGTTTCGTGATTGGATGATAGCGCATCCTGATGATAGAGAAGCTTATGGTGATTTGAAGAAGGCATTAGCGCAAAAATTTCCTCATGACATATTGGGATATTGCATGGGTAAAGATGAATTTGTTGCTAGCATTGATAGTAAAATGGGTTTTGATGGTGTGCGTGTGGTACAAGCTTTGACAGATAGAGAATGGCAAACAGTAACGCAGCTTCGTCAAAAATATTTTTTTGATAAAGTGCCAATCGCTGATCCTTATACTTGGACATTTAAACATGCAGAACACGTGCATTTGGTGCTGTATAAAGGCAGTAAAATTGTTGGGTATGCTCATATTCAATTGTGGCCTGAGCATAGGTCTGCCCTTAGGATTATCGTTATCGATGAACCTCATCAAGGTAATGGGATAGGTAGTGCGTTTTAAAAATTATAGAGCGTTGGTTAAAAGAGCAGGGCAGAGTCAAGTTGCAAATCCAATCTTCGCCAGAAGCGTATAAATTTTATTGTAAGCATAATTACATTCCTATGCCTTTCGATGATCCTGATGGTTATGAAAGTGATGAGCGTGATATTGAGATAGGAAAAATTTTATGAGTTCTATCGTCATTGAGTTGCAAAATCAAGAAATTACAAAAATAGGTGTTGAGGCTATTATTGATTTCTATCGCACTATGGCAATTGATCAATTGCATTTTCCAGGGTTAGATGTTTTTGCAACAAAAGTAGATTCATCTTCTTTAAACGTTGTATTAGATACTAAACAAAATAAGCTTGATACTGAAAGCATCAAAATAATTGCTGATTTTTTTAAAAAACATCAATCCCCTTGGGGCTGGTTTATCACAGCTGTTTCAAACACAAAGGATATAAACCAGTATGGCTTTGAATTTATTTATGAAACACCGGGTATGTATTTTGATTTAGCAAATGACCTACCGAGTGTGGTGGGGGTTGAAATTAGAGAAGCTCATGATGATCTACATGAATGGATTAAGCCATTGCAAGAAGGATTTCCTAGCAGTGATAATTGCGAAGCTTACCGCAAATTGAATGCTGAATTATTGCGTAAAGGCGAAAAGAAACTTAGACACTTTACTGCCTATCAAGAAAATGAAGCAGCATGCTCTGCTACTTTATTTTTATCGGACAATGCTGTCATGCTGCATAATCTTGCAACTAGAGATAAATATAGAAAGTTTGGACTTGGTTCTGCATTGACTTTATACATGATGAATGAAGCTAAAAAAGCAGGGTATAGGCATTGCTTTTTAGATTCATCTGATGAGGGATTTAATTTATATAAAAAGTTGGGGTTTAACGTTTATTGCGTTACATCAGTTTATGAAAAGATGTAGTTTTTTTGGCCTAAATCAAATTAATTTTTGCATATAGGCTCTTAGGTAAAGGATTTATAAGAAATTATTCGTGGTAAAATAGAGGTTATCGCAAAGAACTTCTGCAGTGGAGGGTGCGATGATAACTATTATTAAAAAAATTACTTACTTAGTGCTAATAATAAGTTGTTTATTTAGCTTCTCCTCTTTCGCTGCTCATCACAACATTGCTGATTATCAGCCCATTTTTTTATCTGCCTACAATCAAGAGAATGAATTACGTATTGTGATACGAAAATTTTATAGAGATGAAACTCTTTATTATCTCGCCGTAAATCCTAATACATTCGATACGGAATTAGCACCTGCAGTAACTTTCACTAAGCTAGTTACATTATATCCGCCACAAATTTTTATTAATTCAGAATTATCTGAAACGCCTTACTTAAAAATATTAATGCAATATACTTCACCGTCATACTACTTGCAGAATTACGGCGTGACTCATGCACAAACGACAGTCGATGGCATGTTTCTAACTATCGATATGTGCCCTTCAAGCAAACCCTTTGAAAGGGATTTTTTTCATAAATTAATCGCTATTTCCAGTCAAAATCATCAGCCAATGCCAATTGCTATTTCAATAACAGGGTTGTGGATTACTCACCACAAAGAGGAATTTAATTGGCTAATACAAGCGGCTAAAGAAAATAAATTAGCGATTACTTGGGTGAATCATTCTTATAACCATACTTATTACCCTGAAATTCCAGAAAATGAAAATTTCTTATTGCTTCCTCACACTGATATTAAACAAGAAATTTTAGAAACGGAAAAATTATTGCTTGAATATGGCCAACTGCCTTCCGTCTTTTTTCGTTTCCCTGGTTTAATTTCGGATGAGAAATTAGTTTTAACCTTACGGGCGTATGGTTTAATTCCAATAGGTGCTAATGCTTGGCTTGCTAAAGACGAGCAGGCCAGACAAGGCAGTTTTATCTTGGTACACGGCAATTCAAATGAACCGCAAGGTATTGAAAAAGTCCTACCTCTCTTAAATAATCCTAATTCCCATTGGCTCCCATTAGAGCAAGCATTTGTAAAATAATGAGATGCTTGATTAGTAACAAACGATAGTCTAAGTTATCAAGCTAGCTGATTACGAGTGTAAAGGGAATTATGCCAAATTTATTATACATACCTAGATTTGATGAAAGTGGCGCAGCACCGCGGTATAGAGTGTATCAATATTTCGCTAGTTTGAAAGCGCAAGGATTTACTATTACCGCTAAACCTTTATTGGATATTCA
>BMAH01000170.1 GCA_014132615.1 Gammaproteobacteria bacterium | reverse complement strand
CAACTTAGTAGCAAAAATTGATGAAGATAGGCAAAAAGAAACCCAACCAGTAAAACGTGACATGAAAGGCGTTCAGTTTTTTGCACAATATAATTATGATTTAGTTCGTATCAATGCAAGAAAACACGAAATCGTTCATGATTTGTTACATATTAAAAAGTTATTAACTAACTTTGTTGTTAAATCTGGTTTTAAGCCTTAGCTTAAGACCTCCCTGTCAATACTGAATGGTAATGTCATCCTGAGCGTATGCGAAGGATCAATCAAATTGTCTTTGGTTTGCTTTTATGAATTAATTACTGATAAATATCTTCTACTAATCTTAGATGCAGAGTTGAACAGATCCTTCGCTCACGCTCAGGATGACAGTCACTTATACTCTGGGTAACAGCCTTAGGATTACCGTGTATTATAACTCCCTCAACAATTTACCCACCTCTTGCGTAGCAGCTTGCCAATTTAAACGTGTTTGATATTCATTTAAGGCAGATAAGCATAATGCTTGGTAGTGGTTTTGATTCGCCAATAAATTAGTAATGTAATTGCAATAATCATGTGCGGAAGCATCTAAGCCAAATGTCATACCATTAACATTATTTTTAACGGCAGTTGCAATACCACCCACATAAGTTGTAAGGCAGGGTAGACCGAAAGCATTAGCTTCTGCAAATACCATGGGGCAAGCATCAGCGCGTGAAGGTAGGAGTAAAAAATGTGATTGTGCTAGTAGGGAGCGAATTTTTGCTTTGCCAATATTAGTTTGCTTAGAAATAAATCCTAAATTAGTCACGTAGGGTAGATTGCCAATAGTCTTAGGTGCGTATCCCACCAAGGTTAATTCTACCGCATGTCCAGCTGAATATAATTCTCTGGCAATAGAAACCGCAATATCACCTCCTTTTCTTTCCCAGCTTTTAGCTAAAAATAATAAGCGAATTTTTTTACTATCACGTTCTTTTATGAATTGATTCACTTCTTGCTGAGTAGGTGCTGCTTCAAGATTAGCACCGTAAGGAACTACATGTATTTTATCCCGACTTAACCCATACAATTCCATTGCACTACGAGCTGCCCAATCAGAAGAAAAAATAGCTAGTTTGCAGCGTCCTAAACAGGATTGCGTGATGAGATTACCTTGATTAACAGATTCTGTTGAATGCGCAGCAAAATCAGGATAAAACCCAAGTAGTGCTGAATAAAGCGCATCCGTCCAAAGTACAATGGGACTCTTAGTTTCTAAATACGCAATAGGATTGATAAGCGGCGATAAAATAACATCTGCTTTTATTTTTTGTAACTGATTCGCTACTTGTAAAGAATAATGTTTAGCAGCAGTGACATTGAATCGTGGACTTTCGCGTTGGTTAAATAAATATTTTTTTAAAACTTGCTTAGCTTTAAAAAAAGGCGGTAAAACGCGCTTCGCAGCTTGAATATATTCTATCCTTAGCCCTGATTGCGCCAAAGCGTGGGACATATGATAAGGTGTGCCAGACCAATTATGTACATCACGCGCATTAAATGTCGTTGTGTAGGCAATTTGCATCCCTGCCTCCTTAAGTTATCTTGCTATTAATCCTTATGCATGATTAGTACTGGATGTTGCCAAAATTGTTGTTGAAAGGGAAGGATGGAAAAATTAACCAGCGCATGTTGATAACCACGCTCACCTTCCTCATGACGTTGACTGTGACTATAGTCATACATTGTTTGCATGGCATTGCATAAGTCTTCTATGTCGCGTGGTTTAATTAACATGCCAATATCCCCCATGACTTCTGGAATGCCGTTAGCAGCGGTTGCGATGATAGGTAGCTTTGCAATCATTGCTTCTAGTAACACTCGACCGAATGCTTCTTGTACTGACGATAGAACAAAACAATCAAATGCTTTCATGTATCTAAAACCCATTGCAATAAAACCAGTAAATATGACATGGTCTTGCAAATGTAAATCTTTTACTTGCTGTCTTAAGTTAGCTTCGAGGGCGCCGCTACCTGCAATCACTAATTTTGCATTGGGACAGTGTGGTTTGATCTTAGAAAAAGCTGTAATTAGCGTCCCCTGATCTTTGTTAGGCACTAATCTGCCTAAGTTACCAAATATAAAGGCATCTTCGCCCAAGCCTAGCTGTTTTCTAGCTTCTTCTCGACTAAATAACTGCGGCTCGACTAAATTAAAATCAATGACGTTATATAGGGTAATCACTCGTTCTTTAGGAATATGGGTTAAGTCCTTTCGCATATCATCGCGTACGGCATTGGAAACGCCGGCAAATACCATGTTATCTCTTAGCAATGCGCGGATAAGGAATCTTCTCCCTAAGTTTTTCATCGTTTTTAATTCATGCATTACGAAAAATAAAGCATCAATTTGACATAATTGTGCTATCAATAACATGAGGTAAGTCGGTTTATAACGATGACAAATGACAATAGAAAATTGTTTCTCTTTGCATAATGCGTGCAATTTACGCATGGCATTAATTTTAAGATAGCGCAAACCGCGTTTAGGAATGTCTAGAAAAAGAACGTTTTCTGCAATGGTCCGCTCTCTGGTTTCTTTATTTTCAGCCCCTGTTAAATAAGCGACGGTGACTTCGTAATGATTTTTATCGAATAAGCGAGCATATTGATTAAAAATATCAATGAACTGTGTGGCATCATTGTGACCTAAAATAAGGATATTTTTGCGCATAGCCACTTTTATACTCGAGTTTTTATTAAGGTGATCTTTATAGCAAGTAACCTAGCTGAGAACAAGTTGTTCAGGATAACTTTTAAGCAGGCTAGCAAGATAATCCTCAATTATAGAGAAACCTTTAGAGCCTAATTGGGATGTGATAATATCTGCGACTTTGCTGTATAAAGGAATGGAACCTGCAGGTATGATGAAAGTAAGTAAAGCCATTTTCCCTGTTGCTGGGCTGGGAACTCGTTTCTTGCCTGCAACCAAAGCAAATCCTAAAGAAATGCTTCCTATTGTCGATAAGCCCCTCATTCAATACGCTGTAGAAGAAGCAGTGGCAGCGGGCATTACCGAGTTAATTTTTGTCACTAACAGTAGTAAAAGAGCGATAGAAGATCATTTCGATTCTAATTTTGAATTAGAAGTCACCCTGCAAGAGCGCGGCAAACAAGAGTTACTCGATATAGTCAGAGGAATATTGCCAGACGGTGTATCTTGCGCCTACATTCGCCAAAAATCGCCGCAAGGGCTAGGGCATGCGGTGCTTTGTGCCAAACAATTGGTAATGAATGAACCTTTCGCTGTGCTATTGGCAGATGACTTAATTGATGGTGATCAAGAGCCTTGCTTACAACAAATGATTAAACGATTTCATGAACAACAAGCAAGTATTATTGCTGTTGAAAAAATTGCCCCAACGGAAACTAAGAAATACGGTATTGTGGACGTTGGAGGGGTGCAAAAAGAATTAGCCTCTGTACAAAATATTATAGAAAAACCCGACCCTGCACTGGCCCCTTCTAATCTAGGCGTAGTAGGCCGATATGTTTTAACGCCAGCTATCTTTGCTTTATTAGAGCAAACCCATAAAGGTTCAGGGGGTGAAATCCAATTAACGGATGCCATTGCTAAATTGTTAAAACAAGAATCAGTCTGGGCTTATCAATTTACCGGCAAGCGATATGACTGTGGAAGTAAATTGGGTTATCTCGAAGCAACCGTTGCCTATGCGTTAAAACATCCTGAACTTGCGCAGGATTTCAAACGCTCATTGGAGAATTTAGTTGCATGATAATGTCATGTTTTAAGGACGAGACAAGAATTTATTGGGTGGCTGGATTAATTAGCATTGTGCTTTCAATAGGGTTAGCGTTAAGTGAAACCGTCGTTAATACTGATGCAATCTGTTATCTACTGAGCGCTCAAGAAATTGGTCATTCTGGTATTTCCCAGGCTATGCAAGTGTGTGGTCAGGCTAAATGGCCGTTTTATCCTATTTTAATTTACAGTCTAGCTAAATTTACTCACTTATCTTATATCGCGGCTGCTTATAGCTTAAATGCACTTTTTACTTTAATGACGGTATTAGTCTTTATTCGTATTGTTAAAGCTTTAGGCGGTAAACAGCGCGAATTACTGTTAGCTGCGTTAGTCATTTTGTTTTGGCACAATTTTAACGGTGTACGTGAATACATAATACGCGATCATGGCTTTTGGGCTTTTTATCTATTATCTGTTCTATGCTTACTGCAATTTTTTAATCATCCCAAATGGCGTTATGCACTCGCATTTAGCGCAAGTTTAGGGATGGCAACTTTATTTCGCATTGAAGGCGGTGTGTTTTTTATACTGCTTCCCTTTCTTGCTTTATTTAAACCCCATGCTTCAATAAAGCAGCGCTTATATTATTTCTTTATGCTCAATCTGCCAGTTTTATTATCATTACTAGCAGGTGCAGGTTGGTTGCTAACGCATGCACAGCAAACGGTAGAAAATTTGGGCCGTGTAAATGAAATTGTGACACATTTGCAGCATGGTATTAGCATTATCACTGACAAATATCAGCAAACTAAATTAGCTTTGGCGCAGCATGTATTGGGACCTGAATCAAAAAATGATATTAATTTAGTTTTCTTTTTAGTCATTATGGGTTGGTATTTAATTAGCGTCATTAGTAACTTATCTCCCGTCTATGCATTGCTAACTGCTTATGCAGTTGCAAAAAAGTATCGCCAAGCCTTTAGTAATAGCGGTTTAGTGATAATAGGTTATGTATTCATTAATTTTCTTGTTACTTTTAGTTTTTTAATTGAGCGTTTATTTTTATCTAAACGTTATTTGATTGCTTTCTCACTCATTTTACTTTTAGGAGTACCTTTTGCTTTATCCATGCTTATAGCTAATTGGTCTACTGTGAAGCATAAAGTGGCTGTCAGTGCATTAGGTCTTTTCATGTTAGCTTCGGCAATAGGTGGCGTGTTTAATTTTGGATATTCTAAAGCCTATATTCACCACGCAGGCATTTGGTTAGCAGATAATACACCAAAGCAAGCGCGCGTTTATTCTAATGACATACAGGTAATGTATTACTCTCGCCATTTTGGTAATGAAATTTTTGACAAATTTAATGCGTATAACAATTTAGAAAAGATTGCACATGAGCAATGGAAACAATATGATTATCTCGCTTTACGTTTTAATAAACAAAATGAAAAAACAATTGCCAATATCGCAGCAGAGTTAAATAAACATCCTATCCAAGTTTTTAAAAATGCCAGAGGCGATAGGGTAGAAATTTACGCCAATAACTAGTTGGAAATTAAGCATAGGGAGTGTAACAGTTGAACATTGCAGTGATTGGGGCTGGTTACGTAGGGCTTGTTACAGGTGCCTGCTTTGCTGAATTAGGCAATCATGTTACTTGCATCGATGTTAATACACAAAAAATAGCGAATTTAAAACAAGGTATTTTGCCTATTTACGAACCAGGCTTAGATGCCATGGTTATCACCAATATGCAGCAAGGGCGTTTGCACTTTGCGACTTCACTCACTGAACTAGATGCACAAGCTAGCGTTATTTTTATTGCCGTTGGTACGCCTAGTGATAAAGATGGCTCTGCTGATATTAAATATGTACTTGAGGCAGCAAGAAATATCGGTGCTTATATCACGCAAGATTGCGTGATAGTTGATAAATCCACCGTTCCTGTCGGTATGGCAGATCAAGTGGAAAATATTATCAAGCAAGAATTAGCCAAACGCTCACTTAATGTTAGTTTTAATGTCGTTAGCAATCCTGAATTTTTACGCGAAGGCGCTGCGATTGAAGATTTTATGCGTCCTGATAGAGTCATTATTGGTCTTTCATCCGATAATGCAAAAGCCTTAATGCTAGATTTATATTTACCTATTTTACGCAGCCCAGAACGTATCTATTTTATGAATGTTAAAGATGCTGAAATGACTAAATATGCTGCCAATGCTATGCTCGCTACCCGCATTTCATTCATGAATGAAATGTCTGTATTGTGTGAGCGCATGGGTGTGGATATAGAAAATGTCAGAATTGGTATTGGGTCAGATAGTAGAATCGGTCCTGCTGCATTAAACGCAGGTTGTGGCTACGGCGGTTCTTGTTTTCCTAAAGATGTACGCGCATTAGTAAAAATGGCAGAAAAACATGGCGTCACTCCTGTTATGTTAAATGCCGTTGAGCAACGTAATGCTTCGCAAAAACTATTGTTATCTGAACGCATGACACATCTTTTCGGTGAAGATTTAACAGGTATTGTGGTCGGCGTCTGGGGCCTTTCATTTAAGCCAGGTACGGATGATATGCGTGAATCACCTGCAATTGTCTTAATAGAAGAAGTCATCAAACGCGGTGCGCGTGTGCAAGCTTACGATCCAGCCGCAATGCCGGTTGCGCGTGAAACATTGCCGGATCAATGGTTTAGATCAGGTCAGCTAGCGTTAGCTGAGCATCAATACGGTGCATTACAAGACGTGGATGCGTTAGCACTAATTACAGAATGGAAACCTTTCTGTTACCCAGATATTGCTGCTATGAAAAATTTAATGCGCAAACCAATCATTCTTGATGGGCGTAATCAATACGATCCGCGCCAAATACGTGATGCTGGGTTTGAATACTACGGTATAGGACGTTAATTTGATTCAGGAGGTATCCATCCTGAATCTTCATAATTGTGAGAGGCAAATCTTTACCGCGATGATTTGAATTCCTGTTGGACTTGCATTCAAGATTAATCAAATAGAAGTAAGCAAAAATACTCTAAATTTACATTTCTATTAAAAATACTTATTGCGTTACGTTAAGAGTAACTCGTAAGCTTTACGGTGCATAATTCACTATATTATTAGCCAATGAATTTGTAGAGGGTGAAAAAGCGCTAAAAAAACCTTGATGATGAAGCGTGGTTGGGGCAGCGTAGGAATAGGTATCCATACTTTCTTCTTGTGAAGTAGATGTATCACAAGTACTTGCAGCTAAAGTAGTTTGAGGTTGGAGGCTAAAAAAAGTAAATGATGGTGTTTGAGTCATGGCTGTTTCTTTTGGTTCGGGTAAGATTGCTTGTAAATCAGGATGAGAAGTTGGTTGTAAACGATGCGAGAATGCATAAGTTCTTACTGGTGTAAAATGCTTATGATGTATTCTTCCTGTAACACAATGTCCTTTTTCTAATAAGATTTTTACAGCTTCAGGATCAGCATGCGTTATTAATGGTGAGATTGATTGTCTTGTTAAAGGAATCCAATTTGAAGCAACGAGGAGAGAGAATAAGGAAGGAAGTTCTTCGCCTAATTTTTTTAATCGCATTATTAACACAACCATATCATTTAAATCTGTACCATGTAGATACTCAAAGCAAATTTGGAAACTAAGGCCAACAACTTGACCTCTTGCAGTGAAAATTCTCAATGCCCCATAAAATTGATTTTTATCGTTTATTAAAAATGGACTATCAATAAGGTCGAAATAGGGATTATGCTTACAAGACGTTGAGAGAAAGGTTTTAGGCATATCTGAGTTAAAAAGCGGAAAAGGTTTATTTTTTTCATCTCTATAAATTAAATCTCCCTCAGCGGGATAGCGTTTGGTGAAATGATGAAGCAAAGGTTCACCCCGCGAATATGAAGTCGGTGATTGCACATAAAAAGCTACATTATGTAAGATATTGTTTGGCCATAAAACAGGTAAAGTGGCTATAAAAAGATGTATATTGGGCGGTAACTCCTTAGCGCTTGCAGCGACCCATTTAGCGATTTGTTTATATTCATCTAAATTTAACGGTTTGCCTGCTGTATAGAGAGAAAATTCATTTAAAGCTAAACGTGTGATTATTTCTGTGGAAGCGGTGTTGTGAGCAAGCTGCTCATGATAGGCTTTAGTGTATTTAATTAAATAAGTGAGATGAAGAAAGATACGCCCATAAGAATCAATCCTATCAGGCTCGAAAGGTTTGTCATATTCACCTTTTCCGCCAATAGCAATAATTTCGTTTATTTGTACGCCAATTTCATCATAGGCAATAATTTCTTTTAATAGTACGCTGCGAGGACTCATGTTATTTAATTGGTATAATTTTATACAAGTCGTATTTTAATAGATTAAAATTAAGCAAATCTTAAGCTTTTATAATATATAGTCCCTATTTAATTAATGTATACTGCTCGCCGGTTTATTACTTAATAACTGCGGATAAGAAATGACAATAAAAAACAAAGGCTTAAATTTTTTTGCCACATCACCTAAGGGGTTAGAATTATTACTGGTTGATGAGTTAAAGAATTTAGGGGCAGCAGAAGCTAATGAAAAATTAGCTGGGGTGACGTTTTCTGGTGATTTAGAAGTGGGCTACAAGGCTTGTTTATGGTCCCGATTTGCTAACCGAATTTTATTATTTTTAAAGTCAGAACCTGTAGTAACGCCAGAAGAATTATACACTGCAACTCAATCAATCCATTGGGACGAGCACTTAAGCACGGAAAGCACTTTAGCCGTGCACTGTGTTTGCCAACAATCAGAAATTACCCATTCTTTATTCGCAGCACAAAAAGTAAAAGACGCCATTGTCGATCAGCTACGCGATAAATATGGTACAAGACCGAATGTCGATCGCGAACAACCAGATGTTAGTATTTACGTATATATTTATCGTAATGAAGCATTCATTTATCTAGATTTATCCGGCGAAAGTTTACATAGACGCGGTTACCGTTTAGCAGGTGGTGCTGCACCGCTAAAAGAAAATTTAGCTGCAGCTGTGTTACAAAGAGCAAATTGGCCAGAGATAGCAAAAGCGGGTGGCACATTAATGGATCCTATGTGTGGATCTGGTACGTTATTAATTGAAGGTGCATTAATGGCTGGTGATATTGCGCCGGGATTATTGCGAGAATATTTCGGCTTTTTAGGTTGGAAGCAACATGAAGCTAATCTTTGGCAACGATTAAAAGATGAAGCAGAATTAAGACGTGCGCAAGGTATGCAACATATTCCTACGATAGTTGGTTACGACCAAAACCCCGATGCTATTCATATTGCTTTTGACAACATTGAGCGCGCGGGTTTGCACGGAAAAATTCATGTAGAAAAACGTGACCTTATGCAATTTGCTCCTAAATCGCAAGTGAAGCATGGGCTAGTAGTCACGAATCCTCCTTATGGAGAACGATTAGGTGAATTAGAAATGTTGCAGCCTCTCTATACATTATTAGGAGAGAAATTAAAAGAACATTTCGAAGGTTGGCAAGCAGCTGTGTTAACAGGTAATCCAGATTTAGGTAAGCAAATGGGTTTGCGCGCGAATCATTATTATGCGCTATTTAATGGCCCAATTCCTTGTAAACTTTTATTATTTTCTATTACTCGCGACTATTTTTTTGATCGCAGCCCTCAAGCAGAAAATGAAAGACGTATTAAAGCAGCCCAACGTGTCGCACAGCTTGATGACAATATTCAAATGTTTGTTAATCGATTAGCAAAAAATTTAAAACATTATAGTAAACGTGCTAGTAAGCAAGGTTTAGAGCGTTATACAGTTTATGATGCAGATTTGCCTGAGTATGCTTTTTTAATCGAATTAACACTGACTGAAGCTTATGTGATTGAGTATCAAGCGCCTAAAAGTATTGATAAGCAAAAAGCATTGCAGAGACAACAGCAGGTGTTGGCGGTATTACCAGAGGCGCTGGGTGTGTCACCTAGGGATATTTTCTTTAGCGTGCAATCTAGGAAGAAATAGGAGTTAGCATAGGAATTAATGCATCATGTAATCATTACTCTACTCAAGTAACTAACGTAATAAATAAATTAA
>BMAH01000169.1 GCA_014132615.1 Gammaproteobacteria bacterium | reverse complement strand
ATTTATTTACTCAATTACTTTAGCAACGACACCAGCACCGACCGTACGGCCACCTTCGCGAATTGCAAATCGCAATCCATCTTCCATTGCCACTGGCGCTATCAAGGTTACTACCATCTTGATGTTATCTCCTGGCATTACCATTTCTACACCTTCTGGCAATTGACATTCACCCGTTACGTCCGTCGTTCTGAAATAAAATTGCGGACGATAACTTTTGAAAAACGGCGTGTGTCTGCCACCTTCTTCTTTCGACAACACATACACTTCCGCTTCAAATTTCGTGTGGGGCGTTATACTACCTGGTTTTGCTAGTACCTGTCCACGTTCTACGTCTTCTCGCTTGGTACCTCTTAATAACACACCAACGTTATCACCAGCTCGACCTTCATCCAACAACTTACGGAACATTTCTACACCCGTACATATTGTCTTGGCCGTTGGCTTAATACCGACGATTTCTAATTCTTCACCCACTTTCACAATACCGCGTTCTATACGGCCAGTTACTACCGTTCCTCGGCCAGATATAGAGAATACGTCTTCAATTGGCAACAAGAAAGGTTGGTCAATTGGACGTTCTGGGATGGGAATGTATTCGTCCATGGTCTCAATTAACTTCATGATGGACGCTTCACCGATTTCACTGGTATCGCCTTCTAATGCTTTTAATGCACTACCCACCACAATCGGGGTCGCATCACCTGGAAATTGGTATTGGGTTAATAAATCTCTTACTTCCATCTCTACCAATTCTAATAATTCTTTATCATCCACCATATCGGCTTTGTTTAAGTAAACAACGATATAAGGCACACCGACTTGACGTGCTAAGAGGATGTGTTCACGTGTTTGTGGCATTGGGCCGTCAGCTGCTGACACAACTAAGATCGCTCCGTCCATTTGCGCAGCACCGGTGATCATGTTCTTCACATAATCGGCGTGGCCAGGACAGTCTACGTGAGCATAATGTCTGTTTGCGGATTGGTATTCTACGTGCGAAGTCGCAATCGTAATACCACG
>BMAH01000168.1 GCA_014132615.1 Gammaproteobacteria bacterium | reverse complement strand
CATATGGCGAGGGAGATAGTAAATTTAATTGGGTAATTTTTTGAATTAAAAAAGGCATATCACAGGGTGATTGGTAAAGACTAATTAATTTTAGAAAGCAAACACTCCATTCACCCCAATCTGGTTCACGGTGACAAACAAACTGTGGAGAAATATAAAAATCTGATAAGCAAAAAATATCATGTATGTCATCTTGAAAATCTTTTCTAATAGATTCCAAAAGCGAGCTAGTTAAACAAGCCTCTGTCATTCCGCCTATTGATGCTTTTAACTCTATAGGATGATCGGCTACTGGATTTTGTAATTTTGTACCTAACAGAAACCAATTATCGTTGATAGGAAACAGAAGTATTAGACCATGTTTTGCTGGAACCCGACAAAACTTTTTACTGTCATCATAATAAGTAAGCGTTACACCCTTTTGTTGAAGGATAGAAGTGTGCAGATTTAATGGAAACAAAATACTATTAAATTTAAAGTGCTTTTTCTGTAAGGTTACTTTTCCATGCAACATAAAAATACTTCCGGTATATTTATAAAATTTTTAAGTTAAGATAATAAGTCTTTATACAAAGAAACTCTACAAGAGTATGTTTGCATTAACCAGGCTTATTCAGAAGTAGCCGCGATGGGAGCGCAGCGGACATCGAGGGTACATTATTCTCCATATTCTAGGGCGGATTCGTTTTCGCTTGACCAATCGGCGGGGTATAAGCCTCTGTTAACATATTCTTTGAAGGATGAATAAGGCCAATCACGAAGGTCTTTAACATACTTATGCTTGATGGGGTTATAATGTATATAGTTGGCATGATTTAGATAAATCTAAATCATTGCGAATGGTATGTTCCTAATATCTGCGTTGCCAAAGTCCAGATGCATGGTATTTATTTATAGGTACACCGGCATTTTTTAATTGTAAGGTGAAATATTGTTTTAGCTTACGCCATCGCACTGAATAATCACTATCATCACAAGGCAATTCCCACATAGCATGTAAATGATCTGGTAAAACGACAAACGCTTTCATTACGAAAGGATTTTCTCGCTTTGTTTTGGCTCTACCCCAAATAAGGGGGCATTTTAATCATAAATAACTTACCTTAGTCATTGACTAGATGACAAAAAGGAGATTAAACATGCCCGCAAGTTAAAAAATTAAAAACGCTGGGTAAAACATTGCATCAATGGCGTGATGAGGTGGTTCGTATGTGGCGGTTTACAAAGAGTAATGGAATAACGGAGGGGTTCCATCGGAAGATGAAACTGATTCAACGGAGAGCATATGGATTTAGGAACTTTGAGAACTATAGACTGCGTGTTAGAGTGCTGTGCTCGTAAATGGAGTGCCCCCTAAAATGGGAAAGACCCAATTATTCATGGGCCGTGTTGGGATCGAACCAACGACCCGCTGATTAAGAGTCAGATGCTCTACCAACTGAGCTAACGGCCCATTAGATGGGGTGAACGACGGGGATCGAACCCGCGACAACCGGAATCACAATCCGGGGCTCTACCATCTGAGCTACGTCCACCATATTGATTTATGTGACAAAATTGATTGCTTATTCTATTCGCGCCCGGCAGGATTCGAACCTGCCACCCTCGGCTTAGAAGGCCGATGCTCTATCCAAATGAGCTACGGGCGCAAATTTAGATGTCTAGGTTAACACTTTTGCTAAACACCCGTTTATTTTTTCGGGGTAGAGGGATTCGAACCCCCGACATCCTGCTCCCAAAGCAGGCGCGCTACCAGACTGCGCTATACCCCGTCTCAACAAAATAGAACACGGATGATACCATGAGAATGAAAATCGTCAATGATTCTGACGAAGTTTATTGTATAATTCCTTTTTTTAAACGCAAGAAAAATAGTGAATTTATCTATGACAGCTCAATTAATAGACGGTAAAGCCGTTGCAGCAGCAATTAAGCTAGAAATTAGTCAGAAAATTAACCGGGAATTGGCAAAAGGTAAACGTCAACCCGGCCTTGCTGTCATCTTAGTCGGCGATGATCCCGCCTCCACGCTTTATGTGCGCAGTAAGCGTCTTGCTTGTGAAGAAGTGGGAATTAAATCATTTTATCACCACCTCCCCGCTTCGGTGAGTGAACAAGAATTAATTAATCTTGTGACTGAGCTAAATCAAAACAATGGCGTTGATGGCATATTATTGCAATCGCCTCTACCTAAACACATAGATGCTGATAAATTATTTGAATTAATTTCTCCTAGCAAAGATGTAGATGGTTTTCATCCTTATAATTTAGGACGCCTTGCACAACGTCGACCTTTACTACGTCCTTGCACCCCCTACGGCATTATGATTTTACTTGATCATATTCAGCAAGTTTACAAGGGTAAACATGCTGTAGTTGTCGGCGCATCAAATATAGTCGGCAGACCCATGGCCATGGAACTTTTAATAGCTGGTGCAACTGTGACTGTTTGTCATCGTTTCACTAACAATTTAGATTACTTCGTTAAACAAGCCGATATTCTTGTTTCTGCGGTAGGCAAAATAAATTTAATCAAAGGTGAATGGATTAAACCTGGCGCCACTATTATTGACGTAGGTCAAAATCGCTTGCCTGACGGCAAATTAACAGGTGATGTTGAATTTGATGAAGCAATAAAAAGAGCCGCTTGGATTACGCCTGTTCCTGGCGGTGTAGGACCTATGACAGTTGCTGTTTTACTGCAAAATACTTTACTCGCTGCAGGATTTTTCCATGATGAAAATAAAGGGTAGTAATCTTCCTTTACGAGTAAAGGGTTATTCATGATTGCTGCTTTTATTTTCACTGAGTATACTCAAATGCATTATTCAAGGAGAGAATCGTGCATCAGGGAGCTAAATATTTTGCTGGCAAGTTAAACCAATGTTTGGATGAGATAGACGCGCCAGCTTCATTACGTGATAGAGCTGCTATTTTAAGCTCCACTTTCGATATTCCTAAGCAACAAGCCTGGCATTTATTAGAGGGGCAGCAATTTCCTTCTGAGGATTTGCTAAAAGCAATTGCAGCTGAATTTGAAGTGGATTACAACTGGTTAGTCGGGCAAAAATAAGGGGCTATTATGTCAAATGCGTATCGTGTTCCAGTTTTTGAAAGTATGTCAGTTGCATGGAATAAAACCAAAGGCTTTAAAGGAACTTTCTGGTCAGCATGGGTGGTTGCCATTATTATCAGCATAGGCCTGCAATTGTTAATGCTTTTGGGAAATTTTATTCATCCTACTTTGGGTTTAATCGTTAGTTTTATTTACATTGTCGTATTTTTTATTCTTTACCTTGGCATTATGTATTTAGGAATTAAACGCGCAGCAAACATGCCTGTTACCTATACTGATATGTTTTATGCTTTTAAATGGCCTGTATTCTTACGTCTTATTGGGGTTAGTATCTGCTTCACAATCATTTTTGGCATCTTAACTTTTCTTTATACAGCTAGCCCACAACTATTCGGTGAGCAAAGCTTATTAAAAGCGTTATTTAATCTTATTATACTTATTTTAATTATTTTCTTAAGCGCAAGACTGTTTTTTGCCTATGCATTTGTTTTAGATCAAGGAGTGCATTCTCTTGAGGCAATTAAACTATCTTGGAAGGTAACACAAGGTAATGTCTTTCGTATAATTGGTATTATCATTATTTTTAGTGCAAGTTACCTTTTAGGACTTTTAGCACTGATTATTGGATTAATTTGGACAATACCTTTTATTTGGGTCTATTACGGCGAAATTTATAAAAAATTTAGTGATGCTTTATTACCTGTTCCTGTTAAGTAATTAATTTTCCCTCTAGTTGATAACAACTAGAGGGAATTTTTTTATGCGGGCAATGTTGTCTTATTCTTTAATTCACTTTCTGCTTCTTGTAAAACTATCTGTAAAGCTTTAATCACGGTATCAATTTGTTCGCGAGTAATAATGAGAGGCGGAGCAAAGCGGATAACGCATTCATGTGTTTCTTTTGTCAAAATACCGTGTTTAAGTAATTTAAGGCAAATTTCGCGAGCAGGATAACGTTTATCAATTTCTAATCCCAACAATAAACCCTTACCGCGCACGTCTTTAATGAGAGGAGAATTTAATGTTTTCATTTGTTGTTTAAAATAGTCGCCTTGCTGCGCTGCACTTTCAATTAGTTTTTCTTGTAGTAATACTTCAATTGCTGCATTAGCTACTGTTGCAGCTAATGGATTGCCGCCGAAGGTACTACCGTGATCACCGGGCGTGAAAACGTCCATCACTTCTTTTTTAGTTAAGAATAAAGAAACAGGCAGTAAGCCGCCGCCTAATGCTTTACCTAGTACAATTGCATCAGGCTGCATGTCTTCATGCTGAAAAGCAAACAAACGGCCAGTGCGGCCTAAACCTGTTTGTATCTCATCGCAAATAAGCAATACATTATTTTTTTTGCAAATCGCTGCACAAGCTTTCAAATAGCCTTCAGGAGGAACAATAATTCCACCCTCACCTTGTATAGGCTCAACTAAGAAAGCAGCTGTATTAGGTGTAATTGCTTTCTCAAGCGCTTTTTCATCACCAAAAGGAATGATTTTGTATCCAGGGGGAAAGGGGCCGAATCCTGCTTGATATTGCGGTTCAGTAGAAAGACCCACTATCGCAATAGTGCGACCGTGAAAATTATTGCTGCATGCAATGATTTCTGCCTTATTTTCTTCAACCCCTTTTACTGTGTAAGCCCATTTACGCGCCGCTTTCAACGCAGTTTCAACTGCTTCTGCGCCTGTATTCATAGGCAGAGCTCGTTCAAACCCGCTTAACTTACATATCCGTTCTAAAAAACTACCTAATTTATCGGTATAAAAAGCACGCGACACAATGTTTAATGTTTCAGCTTGTTTTTGCAATGCACTCACTAAGGTGGGATGACAATGACCATGACTCACAGCAGAGTAGGCGCTCATCATATCTAAATAACGCTCGCCTTTATCATCCCATACATAGACTCCTTGACCCTTTACTAACACCACAGGCAAAGGTTGATAATTATGAGCTCCGTACAAACTTTCCTTTTCGATAGATGGATTTGACATGATGGCGTCCGTATAAAAAGTAATGCTTAACGTTACCAACTTCTGAAATGCAAAAAAAGCCTTAAAAGAGTGCTTTTGTAAGGATGTCTCAAAAAACCCGCTTTACCATTGTTTGAAACCTCTGCAATGCTTTAGGCTTTCCTAAACGATGATGGTAAAGCAAACATCACGTAGGACATGCACACCACACTGCAATCGCGTTTCACATTTATCATCATTGATAGGTTTTGGACTCGTCCTCACTAAAAACACTCTTTTATGGCTCTTTCTTTGAGTATAGGAAAAAATACCTATTTTTCAATTTTTATACAGTTTGTATTTTTTTCTTAATACATATATAGTCTTATCCTACTCCTATAACCTGTATAAATTTTATCATCCTATATAAATATTGTTACTCTTATGAACGAAAATCGTCAACTTGACAAACAAAAAGAATCGCCCTCTATCTCTATTCATGGGCTTAGCCATGATGGTAGAGGTGTGGGTTTATTAGACAATAAAACCACGTTTGTGGCGGGTGCTTTACCAATGGAAACCGTCACTTACCGTATTACGCAAAAAAAGAGTAATTATAACGAGGCACAGACTCTATCTGTGCTTTCCCCCTCCGCCAATAGAATTACTCCACCTTGCGCGCATTTTGGCGTTTGTGGAGGATGCAGCTTGCAGCATATGGATGCTGCTATGCAAATAACATTAAAGCAACAAACCTTATTAGATCAACTTAAGCACTTTGGTCAGGTTATTCCAGAAAGGGTATTAGACCCACTTAATGCAGGTTTTACAGGCTATAGGCGCAAAGCACGTTTAGGTGCGAAATACGTTATCAAAAAAGAAAAAATGCTAGTTGGCTTTAGAGAAAAATCGAGCCGCTATTTAGCTGATTTAGAAGGTTGTGCTGTACTCTATCCCGCTATCGGAGAACATTTCGCTGAATTAAAAGCAGTGATTCATTCTTTAGAGATTTATCAGCATATTCCTCAAGTAGAAGTTGCAATTGGTGATAGCGATATCGCTCTCGTTTTTAGGCATCTGCAACCCATGGCTGAATCTGATAAAAATAAGCTGATTGCTTTCGGTCAAACGCATCGTATGCATATTTACTTACAACCAAGCGGTGCTGACTCTGTTCACAAAATCTGGCCCAATGATAATTACGAAAGACTGACTTATACATTGCCTGATCACGAATTAGAATTTTTATTCCATCCTCTCGATTTTACGCAAATCAATTTAGAAATGAATAGATTGATGGTCAATCAAGCGATGAAGCTATTAGCTATTTCAGAAGAAGATCATGTATTAGATTTATTTTGTGGAATAGGAAACTTTACTTTACCTATAGCAAGAAAAGCAGCACAGGTTACAGGTATCGAAGGTAGTGATGAAATGGTGTTAAGAGCGACGCAAAATGCACAGCATAATCAAATTAAAAATGCTTCATTTTACGCTGCTAATTTAATGAAACCTGAAGTAAATTTACCTTGGCTTAAAAATCACTATGATAAAATTTTACTTGATCCACCAAGAGCAGGTGCTAAAGAAATTTTACCTTTCATTAATGCAATGAAAGCAAAAAAAATTGTTTACGTTTCTTGTAATCCCGCTACACTAGCGCGTGATGCGCATGAATTGGTTCATCAATACGGCTACTCATTAAAACAAGCTGGCATCATGAATATGTTTCCACATACTGCTCATATAGAAGCAATGGCGTTATTTGAAAAAATATAAGGAGTGCTATCCATGGATAGGAATAACGAGTTAATCATTGATTGGAATTTAGCCCTCAAAGCAACTGGCAATAATGCAGACATTGCTCATGAATTATTGAACATGTTAACTGACTCCCTTCCTCAAGAAATAAAAGTAATAAATGAATTAGCTAGCCATCAAGCCTATAAAGAATTACAGCAAAAAGTACACAAACTCCATGGAGCTGTTTGCTATTGCGGCACCCCTCGCTTAAAAATGGCGTTGAGGGAACTTGAAACCGGACTTAAAAATAATATAATGGATAATCTATCGTCTCTTCTTTCTCAGCTAAACATTGAAGTTAATTTATTACTTGAGCACTGTCCCCGCCAATCTAACAGCAGCAAGTAAATAGGATCGTTAAGTACACTCGCAGCGGAGAATATAAATGAGTCAATTAAAGACTAGGAAAACTTTTCTGCAAAAATACAATGATGTGATGCCTAATGGTGCTAGCGCACTCTTTTTTATTCAAATTTTTTCTACTTTAGGCTTTAGTGTTTTATATTCGACCTTAATTTTGTATGCAACACAAGGCTTGCATATGAGCGATATACTAGCGACTAGCATTACCGGCTCCTTTGTCGCACTTAATTACTTTCTACATTTATTAGGCGGTTACGTAGGCGGCCGCTTTATGAGTTATCGCAGTTTATTTGTAAGCTCTATGATATTACAGCTTATAGGTTGTTTATTATTATCTGTTCCTGATACTACCTTTCTTTTATGGGGCTTGGCAGCCTTCTTGGGAGGCAGCGGCTTTAATGTAACTTGCATAAATTGCATGGTAACACAATTATTTGAACCCGATGATAAACGCCGCGAATCCGCTTTTCTTTGGAATTATAGCGGTATGAACATCGGTTTTTTTGTAGGATTTTCAATTAGCGGCTATTTTCATTTACATCACAACTATACGCAACTTTTTTTATTAAGCGGTTTAGGCAATTTAATTGCAACTATTATTACTTTCTTTTCTTGGAAGGCATTGAAGGATAGGGAGACTTCATTTTTAGATACACCCATTATTAAAAAAGCTCGCTCGCGTTTTATAGGAATAAGCATCATTATTGCACTTGTATTTGTAATTCGTGGACTTCTCAATCAAACTCATTTCTGCAATCAACTTATTTTAGTGATTGGGGCTTGCATGTTATTCCTCATCACATTTTTAGCTGTGAAGCAGCAAACCGAAGCTGCCAGCAATAAAATATGGGCTTTTATTATTTTAGCACTCTCCGCTGTGATTTTTTGGACCCTATATCAATTAGCACCTATGGGTTTAAATCTATTCATTGAGCGAAATGTCGATAGACATTTTATGGGCTTATTAATAGCACCGCAGTGGATTCAAAATATTAATACTATCGTCATCATTATTGGCGGTCCTTTACTCAGTATGATCTTTAGTCATTTACGTGAAAAAGGCATTAACATTAATATCCCTCTGCAATTTTCTGTGGCTTTAATTTTAATTGGTATTGCTTTTGCTATTTTACCTTTTGGTATCAGCATGGCTAATGAACAAGGTTTAACAAGTTTTACTTGGATACTTGCTAGCTTTACTTTACAAAGTTTAGGTGAACTTTTTATTTCACCTATAGGTTATGCCATGGTGGGTCAACTTGCTCCGCTGCGTTTACGCGGTTTAATGATGGGTATGTGGCTCATGATTACAGGCATTGCGGCCATTCTATCGGGGTATTTTTCTAAGATGGCCTTGGGCAGCACTATTTCTAGTGAGCCTATTCTGACTAATTCTAGCTATAGCCATACTTTTGGTTTATTGGGCTGGAGTGCGATTGTGGGTGGGGTATTATTATTTATTTTAATGCCGTTTGTAGCTCGATTAACGCAGGAAAATAGCAAAGAACCAGAGAATATGAGGGATTTAGAACTTAGGATTGAGGCTGCAAATTAGCCATTAAATATATATTTAATAAAAATATATATTTAAATAAAAGAAATATTTTCAATGGGTTCCATTTGAATTCTTTTTATATTAATTAAGGTAGGAGTGAAATGGAGTATAATTAAAAAAAAGCGAGGACCTAAGTCCATGCGATCAAAAGGGAAAGGGGGCGGCGAAACTGACATTGAAACAAACATTACCCAACTACCGGTAGAAGTACTTCACAAAATTTTCCAATCTAACAGATTAACTTTGGCTGACATGCACAGGTTAGCACAAGTATCGCATCAATTTTATGATTTAATTAACCCAAAACAAATGATACTGCAAAATAAGGTATTATTAGCCATCCCATATTTTATTAAACAAAACAATATGGATATTAATCTAGGACGCAGTGGAATATGTCATGCATTAAGTTTGCTATGGGTAAAATATACATTAGACAATAAAATCGAAGAGTTTTATAACCTATTACAAAAATTCATTGCTTATAATGATGAAAGACGCACAAATAAAGATTCAGAACTTGCTGATTTCTTGATTAAAATAGATAAACTGCAATTTCCTGAAAAATATGATTCAAACAAACGCCAAATTGACGCAGATAAGCTTTTAAATCTCTCTTACGCCTTCCAAGATTCCAGCCTTTTTACCTATGGAGATTTAAATAATTTTTTCAATACGGCTGATTTACAAGATAAGGTACTCACCCTATCCGTCATTACCCCATCACCATGTGACCCTAGCATATTCATTGGCCATACTGTTTCACTTGCTAAAAACGCAAAAGGTTATGTAGTTTACGACCCTAGTGCTTTTTATCGCTTAGAGGAAATAACGAATACAAAAGAATTAATTAATTTTTTAATGAATGTCTTTTTTAAAGGTCCTCCCCAGTCAAAAGACGTGCTTATGCCTTTTTATTTAACTATTTTAGAAAAACACCCTAATGAAAAAAATCATGATATGTATCACAATTTACAGGAATTAAAAAAACAAAGATTAATCGAGCATAATGATCAAAAAACACCAGCAGCGTATGGCTCTATCAATCCGCTACATTGGGCAGTATATAATGATGACACTAATGCCATTGAAACTTTACAAACCATCAACCCCCAAATTAACTTAAACGAACGCGGACAAAATCAAGCTACCCCGCTTACTTTGGCTATTGCTAGGAGAAATATTAGCGCTAGCTTGCTATTAATAAACATGGGATCCAGTTTTACTGAAGAGGATGGATTAGAGAGAAATGCATTGGATATAACCCTTAATCTAAAAAATGGCTCTTTACTTTCTGCCATGCAAAACAAAAACCCTACTGAATTTAAACGTAATATAGAAAAAACCATCATAAAATACTATAAAC
>BMAH01000167.1 GCA_014132615.1 Gammaproteobacteria bacterium | reverse complement strand
GTAATAGGTTATTTCATTTTTTTTAGCCTAATATTTGCTTCTCCAGCTTACTTACTAACTGTAAATAATGTAATTATATTAAGCACAGTATTGTGTGCCTCATTATTTACACCTTCTTTATTACTTCCCTTTAGCATCTTTTTTAACGCTATTTTAAAAGTCCTTGCCTGGATCAATCTGCGCTTAATACTAGGATTGATTTTCTTTCTTGTTTTTTCACCGATTTCACTGTGGCGAAATTGGCGCAAAAAAAATGTATTAAATTTATCTTTTAATCCACACTTTCGTAATTCTTGAGGCGTCCTAGCAATTTTCATATTCATCCTTAATCAAGTGCTACGCGTTCTGCTTCTTTAAATTGGCTGCGTAATGCTAAAGGTTGATCTTCCTTTAAAAGTAACATGTTTTCTATGACTAACGCGTCCATATGCGTTGTCATGAAGCAATGAAAGGCTTCCTTAGGTGTGCATACTATAGGTTCACCGCGTACATTAAATGAAGTGTTAATTAATACGGGGCAGTCTGTTAATTGTTTAAATTGAGTGAGTAATCTGTGAAAGCGTGGGTTGGTCTTTGCGTGTACGGTTTGCACTCTCGCTGAATAATCAACATGGGTGACGGCGGGAATAGTGGTACGTGCTGTTTTTAGCATGTCGAATCCAAACAAATTACTTTGTTCTGGCTGAGTTATTTGATTTCCATTTACATGAGCAACTAATAACATGTAAGGGCTGGTTGTATTTTTCAAATTAAACCATTGATCGCAGTATTCTTCTAATATAGATGGGGCAAACGGTCTAAAAGATTCACGGAATTTAATTTTTAAATTCATGATGGTCTGCATTTCTTTACTGCGTGCATCGCCTAAAATAGAGCGATTCCCTAGTGCGCGCGGGCCAAATTCCATTCTGCCTTGAAACCAACCTATTACTTTTTGCTTTTCTAATAATCGAGCAACGGTCGGAAATAAAGTTTCATCACTTAATTCTATATAATTTGCCTGACATGAATCTAAAAAGGCTTTTACTTCTCGGTTTGAAAATGATGGTCCTAAATAACTACCCTGCATACTGTCTGATTTACTGGGTTTGCGCGCATTATCAAGATGTTCGTACCACACTGATAGTGCTGCCCCTAATGCCCCGCCTGCATCACCTGCTGCGGGTTGTATCCAGATATGATCAAAAATTTTTTCTTCCCAAATCTTTCCATTAGCTACGCAATTTAATGCAACGCCGCCTGCTAAACATAGATTTTTTATACCGTGTTCGCGGCGTATAGATCTTGCTAACCTAAGCACAATTTCTTCTGTAACGACTTGTATGGAGCGTGCAATATCCATGTCCTGTTGTGTAATTTCTGCTTCAGGTGAGCGAGGCGGGCGTCCGAATAAATTTGAAAAATGCGCATTAGTCATTTTAAGGCCAGTCGCATAATCAAAATAGTTCATATTAAGACGATAAGAACCATCCTCCTTTATATTGATTAAATGCCTAGTAATTAAATCGACGTAACGCGGTTGGCCGTAGGGTGCAAGACCCATCAATTTATATTCACCCGAATTAACTTTAAAACCGGTAAAATAAGTAAAAGCAGAATAGAGTAAACCTAGTGAATGAGGAAAATGAATTTCCCATTGAGACTGTAAGCGATTGCCTTTTCCTAACCACAAAGA
>BMAH01000166.1 GCA_014132615.1 Gammaproteobacteria bacterium | reverse complement strand
CTATTATATGAATATTTTGATATAAAAAAACTCACATGCATCTTATAATAAACATGGGCAAATATAAAGTATACGCACTGATCACCAAATGATAAATTTAACTGAACTTCCCGTTTGGCAACACCTTGCTAGCCATCAAGCAGAGATGGGCGAAAGCCATATGCGCGATTGGTTTGATCAAGATGCTCAACGTTTCTCACGCTATACTTTGCAAACCCAAGAAATTTTATTTGATTATTCACGCAACCGCATCACAGAAGCCACGCTAAAATTACTATTTGAATTAGCTAATTCAGTGCAATTATCTAGTAAAATTGACGCTTTATTTAATGGCCACGCCATTAACATTACTGAAAATCGCGCTGCTTTACATACTGCTTTGCGTGATCCATTGCATACGCCCATCATGCTAGATGGTGAAAATATTTCTATAAAAATTGCTGACATGAGAAAAAAAATGCAGCAGTTTGTCACGGATATTCATACAGGAAAAAGGCGGGGTGCCACAGGAAAGTCTTTTAAACATATCGTTAATATTGGCATTGGTGGATCTTATTTAGGTCCTAAAATGTGTGCTCAAGCACTAAAGCAATACGCCGTTTCTGACTTGCAATTACACTTTATTTCAAGTGTTGATAAGACACATTTAAATGAAGTATTAAAACACATTGATGCTGAAGCTACTTTATTTATTATTTCATCTAAATCATTTTCGACCTTAGAAACGTTAACCAATGCCAATACTTTAGCGGGTTTTATGCTAGCTAAATTTGGCAAAGCAGCTTTATCTCATCACTTTATTGCGGTTACTGCTTGCGCTGAGAAAGCGCTGCAATTTGGCATAACAGAAGAAAATATTTTTCCTTTATGGGATTGGGTAGGCGGCCGTTATTCTATTTGGTCTGCGATTGGGCTCCCGCTTATGCTATTAATTGGCGAAGCACATTTTAATGAATTTTTAGCAGGGGCTCATGCGCTAGATTTGCATTTCAAGCATACTGAGTTTAATCAAAACATACCTGTAATCTTAGCGCTGCTGGGTGTTTGGTACATGAATTTCTTTGGCGCTAAAGTACAAGCGATTATTCCTTATGCTCATCGATTAAAATCACTCATCTCTTATTTGCAACAAGCTGAAATGGAGAGCAATGGTAAAGGGATTAATATACACGGCAGCATAATCCCTTATGCTACTAGCCCTGTTATTTTTGGTGAAGAGGGTTGTAATGGACAGCATGCCTATCATCAATTGCTGCATCAAGGTCAACACCTTATCCCTGTTGATTTTATTCTGGTAGCGGCTTCCTCTGAGGAAAATGAAATTTCGCATCAAGATATCTTACTTGCAAGTGGCTTAAGCCAAGCTCAAGCACTCATGCGTGGTAAGACTTATCAAGAAGCCTATGAAGAATTAACCGCAGCTGGTTTAAACCCCGATTATGCTAAAGCATTAGCTAACCATCAGATCATTCCGGGCAATAGACCCAGTAATGTTTTATTATTAGAACGTTTAACTCCACGCAATTTAGGCGCGCTAATCGCTTTATACGAGCATAAAATTTTTGTGCAAGGAGCAATTTGGCAAATCAATTCTTTTGATCAATGGGGAGTAGAATTAGGCAAACAACTGTTGCCTACTATTTTACGTTGTGTAAAAGGAGAAGCGCCTACTCAGCCAATTGATTCTGCCACGCTGGGATTAATTAATCATTACAAAAAAATTAGTAAAGTATTATGAAACCATTACTGCTTATTTGCTTAATTTGTTTACTCACTGCCTGCGGCCAATCTGGAAAGTTATATTTACCTAACAAACAAGAAGCGGCTAATACTTATGGATAGACCCATTTCATTTAGCAAGATGCATGGCTTAGGAAATGATTTCGTCATTATTAATAATTTAGATAAGAAAATTAATATCGATAATCTTCCCATTTCCCAGTTAGCAAATAGGCATCTTGGAATTGGATTTGATCAATTATTAGTGATTGAGCCCTCTAAAACCGCAGATTTTTACTGTCGCATTATTAATTCAGATGGTAGTGAAGCAGAGCAATGTGGTAATGGTTTACGTTGTGTGGCGAGGTTTATCAAAGAAAATGGCTTAGATAAACGTACTAAGTTTAGCATTGAGACAAAAGCGGGCGTGTTTCCTATAGCCATTCAGGATTTTGATCGTATTACAATTGAAATGGGCGCACCGCTTGTTGAGGATAAGCAGCGAAATCTCAGAATTGATGATGAGAATAGACACTTAAGTATTATTTCGTTAGGTAATCCGCATTGTGTTTTGAAAGTAGAATCTCTTTCGGAAATTGACATTCAAACGCTTGGAAAAACGATTTCTACACATGATTATTTTCCAAATGGGACAAATGTGGGATTCATGGAAGTAAGCAAACCTAATGAAATTACTTTGCGCACTTATGAGCGCGGCGCGGGACAAACCTTAGCTTGCGGCAGCAATGCCTGTGCTGCTGCGATTACTGCTATCTTAAATAACTGGGCGACATCACCGGTTACTGTGCATTTTGCGCATGGTTCATTGAAGATTGAATGGAAGGGTGAAGATAATCCCATCCTAATGACAGGGCCTGCAACTTACGTATTTTCAGGACAAATAAGGTAGCCGCGCTCCGATCACGGTTACCTCTACTACCATGCTTTCATGCCAGCATGCTTTTAGCTGGCATCCAGTGTTCGATATAAATTCTTCCGTCTGTTAATGTCATAGAATTGCCAGCTTTCGCTGGCATGTCACAGTCTAAACTTTAGATGATAGGCACTAAAGAAATTTTCTTCTTATCACCTTCTTTCTCTAACACAACACCGGTTCTATCAATAGAAACAACTTTAGAACCATCTGCAGGTAAAATATCACCCGTTGATACACTATATAGACGACCTTGGTAACCCAATACAGCGCTCCACTTATATTGCAATTGTGATACAGAAATAACTGTGTAATTAACTTGAGCAGGGGTTTGCGTTGTTGTTGTCGTCGTTGTGGTGCCAGGTCTTACTACATTTCCTGATGTTACAGGATTAACAAGACCGCGAGCGTAATCGGCAGGGCCAACTGGAACTTGGGGTGAGAGTAGATTAACTATTCCTTTTTCTGCAGTCACCGTTTCTAATTTAGCTTTGCTAATTGCCTGATTCGTTTCAGCAATTTCTTTTGCTACTTTTAGCATTTGTAATTCGTTTAACGCAGCGACATATTTTGCTTGGGTTTCTTCTTGCAAACGCATTAATTGCATTTCTCGCTCAGACATAACAGGTTGTGGAGCAGCTAACTGCGCAGGCTGTGGGGTAGCATTTTGTGGAGTAGGAGCATGCGCCATAGGTGTTTTTGCTGTGGTAGCTGCAGGGGTTATCGCAGCAGGTGCCGATTTACCACCGCGAAACAACCCTATCACTTGCCAAACAATCACAATAACGACTATAACTAAAATCGCTGCCGTCACTTTTTGTCTTGTATTCATGTTCGTAGTTTGAGTTTTATCTGATCTCATATTTAGCTACCTAATGCCTCAAAAGTAATAGTTCCTGATAAAATGCCTGTGTCTATAGTGAGTGAAACGTTTTGCAAAACAAAAGGCAATCCCTGAAATTGTTTACCGATTAAATCTAAAACACTAGGTGTTACATTGTTAACCGCTAATCTAACGTTAACTTGGCTATAAACACCTTTACTAGCCACATCAGACAACTGTAAGCGGTTACCTTGATAGACGTAAGATAGATTATCAACAAATCGGCCTATGACTTGAGTTATAGGATAAATTTGTTTAGGAAGAGGGCGATTAGTTGTTTTGATAGCTAAGTTAACAAACATACCTTCAGGCTTTATGCTCACACCAGCTTCATGTTCTTCAGCCCATTTAAACAGATCTTGTGTTAAACCACCTTCTGAACGCACTGCAACAGAAAGTGATCCAGCGATATAGTCAAAGCGCAATGGAATCCAACCTGGCATCGTAAACATGACATTAATCTTATTTACAATTTGATGAATTACTTCATCAGGTGCAGGACTCATTAATAAAGTATTATAATTTTGGAAAGGGTTTATCTCAGGTGGCGCTTCTACTACTTCTGGCGCTGGCTGAGAAAAATAAGACCATGCTAACCAACCTAAGCCTATTACGAATAATGCTAAAACCAATTGCTTAGTTGGAAAAACGCCTATACCTTGTGCTTTTAATACTTGATCAACTAACTGTAGCTGGTAGATCTTATAAAGGGGTAAAGTAGGAAAAATAGGCTGTTCTAATACTGTAAAAGATTTAATGGAGCTCGTCTCAAACGCAAACTTCCCTTCTTGTGGCTCTTGCGAAATAGGTACATCACCGTAAACATAAATTTCAAAATTATTTTGTTGCGTAAGGAAAATAACTAATTCTTCAGGAATAGTCTCAACAGGAAAACGCCCATCTAAATACACACTTCCTGATTTAACAATAACAAGGATGGCTTCGCTAGTATTAGGAATGGCTTCGCAATAAATCATGTCCAATGGCTTTTTGAAAAATTGCCAAATGGATTCACCTAGTAAATAACCTGTATCCGTTGAAAAAGTGACTTCATACTGCGTTGGATTTTTACGCTGTAAGGTTATGTATTCGCCATAACTTTGACTTAATGTCAAAATATCGCGCTTTAATACACTTTTTTGCTTAGCTGATAATACATCACGATAAGATGGTATTACAAAACGCTCGCCATCCTCGCGTGTAATATAAGGCATTACGCAGTACTTCCTGTTAAAATAATAGGTGTAATTAAAACAATAGTTTCTTTATTTAGCATCTGTGATGCTTTACCACCTAAGGCTTGTGATGTTAACACTTGGTTAGCGTTGGCAGAGTTAGAAACTTGACGGAAGCCCGATAAAATTAAGGTATCGCCTGATTTAATCATACTGCGTTGATTAAAGTGTTTTTCAGTGATAGTTGGTAATTGAACACTAGAGGGACTGGAGCTAGGTCCTGTGGTAAATGTGCTTATTGTCACTTTATTAGATAAATCTGCATTCACTTGCAAATAAATCTTATCTCTTAAAATTTTCGGTAAAATATATAAAGTAAGACCTGTCACAATAGTGCCTGGGGTAATTTGCGAAGTCACTGTACTTGTTGGTGCCGTACCACCCGCTGCTAGTGTGGTATTTTGCACGCTGGCAACATAACCTTCTGAAGTGACAATACGTACGACAGAAACTTGGTTATTTAAACAAACCACACGCGGTTCTGACACAATAGAGGTTTTACCTTGTTGATTAAGTGCATTAACTAAAATTGTATAACTGGGAACAGGATTGTCTGTTCCAGGTAATACTTGGGTACCAATGACAGGAATGGTAGGCGCCGCCGCACCGTTTACCGGTAATGCGGTTTGCGGCGTTAAAGCAGTAATGGTAAGTGGTGTACCGTAGTTACCATTAAAAACAAAAGGTGACTTATTAAATGCTCTAGCAATAATTTGCCAGTCAATGCCGAAGTTATAGTCATTTTCTAAATTAACTTCTAGTACTTGTACTTTTACTAACACTTGTTTAGAAAGATTATGATTAAGATTAGTAATAAATCGGGCGACTAATTCTATGTTCGCAGGTTTATCTCTTACGGTAACCGAGGTAGTTGATTGTGAAACAACCACTTTGCCTTCGCTTGAAATAATTTGTTTAATTGTATTTTCTAAATCCCTCCAAACAGATAAGGCGCCTTTTAAATTACTATATTCAGAATTTGCGCTATCTGAATTCACATAATTTGAAACCATGCCGCCACCAGCACTTGATGAATTACTAGAATCTTGTCCACTTTTACCCATTAAATAATCCGTATCGCCTGGCATAAAAGCGATATCAAACGTGCGGGTAACATAAGCTTGCCAATAAACGGTATTACCAGCGACAGAGAATACGTACCCTGATTTAGAAGCTAATAATTCCAATGCCCCTTTTACTGTCCCTGTATAATTCATGGTGACATTAACAGTAGGATCTAACCCGGGTTGAAATTTAGTAAGGATGTGATTATTCGCCCCATTCGCTATGACGCGGCTATAGTAAGAAAAAGGCAGTTGATCACCTCTTAAAACGATACGATTTTGTAACCAGCTAGGTGAGTGGTGCAAACTAATTGGCGTCGTATCGACATACATTCCATCCTTCACCTTTAACGCAGGTTCAGGCTTCGCATCATTATCTGATTTACGACGCGCCTCTGATGCCTTAATTTTAACATCAACCACGTTGGATTCAGTTTGATTATAGACAGGTGAATGACAAGCAGCCAATGTAAAAGCGGTTGTCAAAAGTAAAACCATCCATCTCTTAAGCATTCGTTTTTTTTCCTATACTCTTTGTCGTGGAACGATAGTCAAAGTGCGGTTTGACATATACATGACAGCTTGAAGGGGAAAGGGTTGTAATAATTTTTCAACGACGTTTGGTAAACTTGCTCCAGTCACTCTACCATCAAAATTGTAATCATAAGGTGCTTTCCAAATCACCTTCCAATGATATCTACCCATAATCCTTTCTAAGTTTTCTTTGAGCGATCCACTAATACTTACTGCATAGACAGGTGCAGGTTGTCCTAGATGTGCATATTGATTAGGAAAAGCAGAGCTACCGTAAGCAGAGGGAACGAATGCAGTTTTCTGCTGCGTACCCGCTTGAAAAAAAGGTTCGCGTGGAACAGCTGTCTCAGGTTTTGTCACTTGCCATCCAGCAAATGCCGTGAGTGAAGCAAAATTAATTATACTTGCAAATAATAAATGGGTCTTTTTGATCCGGCGCTTCATGTATATTTTACTCTCCATGATCTTATGCCCCAAGAGTAACCACAATAGTTTTATAGTTACTCAAGTATAAGAGATAAGTGTGCGCTTTATCAATCGGTATAAGTGGAGAATGGCGCTGTCATCTTTTTATAAAATAACAGCGCCCTTTTTTATCTTGACCAAACGTTAAAATTTGAACCCGCTTGTTCATTCACACCACCGCAGCGTGTGAAGGCACCTAGAGAGACAACACTACCCCAACTTGTATTACCACTTTGTGATACTCGACCTTGTGTCGTTTCTACATCGAGACAAGCTCGCCAGTAATTTGTACCCGATACACCATTTACTAAATCACCGCAGGGACCGTAGGGAGAAGTTGTGCTGCCGTAATCACAGGGAGGCGGCGATGAATCCGTACCACCCTTTGCGTAACCAGTAAAACTAATAAGCGGGTAAGCGCTAGAATTATTATCATTAACCCCGGCAACTGAAATTGGCACCACATAAACCTGTGCACTTAACTGATTACCATTAGCATCTCGCGGGCAATTTGGCACTGGAACACAACCACCATTATGGTAAATGCCTGCAAAGTTAACCGCTGTTGCATTATTTAAATTTTGTGCGGGCACGTTAACCGCACCCACTGGATAACAAGTCGTTGAGTTGCAACTTACTTGCTGCGGAGGACTTCCGCTAAGGCTTTGCGTTGTGTAAGAAAGAGGTAATTTACCTGCAATAATAGTCGCTTGCGCCGCAGCTGTTTCTGCTGTGCCTGCTGTAATGGATGTATAAACATAAAAT
>BMAH01000165.1 GCA_014132615.1 Gammaproteobacteria bacterium | reverse complement strand
CCTTAATTAATGGCATTCGTTAATAATCAACTTAGACTCCATATTCCTAATCTTTTTATAATCCAATAAAATTGACTCACGATCCCCAGTTAGCGCAACAATGCCAATATTTGTTAAATAATCTACTGTCTGAGGTACAAGATCACCATTTTTAACCCAAACATAGTTACTATGCAAAGTTGGTAATGTAGAAATTTCAGCGAGAGCTTCAATATTTGATATTATCCCTTTTTTTGGTGATTTTAAAAAAACAGGTACAACTGTTTTTTTGAATGTGAATTCTTTTAACACATCACCATCAAGATAAGCCTCAACTAATTTATCAGCTTGACTGCTGCCTGTTGCTTCTCTAGCAAACCTTACTACTGGACCGCCGCACATTCTAGGGCTTGATTCTATGAGACGAGGTCCTTTTTCAGTAAGCATAATTTCAGTATGAGCAGCTCCCCAACGGATACCTAAAGCATCAAGCGTTTTTTGCGTATACTCAAATAACTCACCATGCTCATGTTCACGATAAGCGATAAATTCGACGTAATCGAAAATTGTTTTTCTACCGTGCGCCGATGTTTTATTGTATTTAATTAAATGTGCTAGATAGTGTTTTCCATTCGCGCTTACAGTGCCCACAGCAAACTCTGTGCCTAACGCTTGTTCTTGCACGACAACTTTTTCACTTGGTTTACCAGTAATACTAGACGGCTCAGTCAGTATTCGGTTAAAAGCTATTTTCCAATCTTCCATTGCTTTAATGTGAAAGACCTTATCGCTCCCAGCAGACATGGGCGGTTTAATGACAAGAGGAGAATTAACTAATCCGTTTTCTTTAATCCAAGCTTCCACTTCATCTTCGGAATAAGTGTGTAATGTCTTAAGCGTTGGAACACCGGCCTCTTTCAATGCACTTTGCATAAGTGCTTTGTGTGACCTATTAAGTGTTTTTTTGGCGTCATTAGCAAACTGCGGTGTTAAGATTTCAGCCAAGCGCTCTGCCAAAGGAATTCCCCTTTCTGTACCGGGAATAATAGCAATAGGATGGCACTCTTTAAGTATTTCAACTAAATTGGGTTGATCAGGGATAATTTCCACAAAATCTGATGCTTGAATGGTTGATCCAAATCCAACATAGTCAAATGATTTTAAGGTAACTGCAATAGCATTTATTCCGCGAGCTTTAAAAGCAGGAGCTAACTCTATTCCGGCTGATAAGGGATCAACAACAACTAAGTGTCTATTCATAGTAAATAACTCATTCAAATACGGTTTCTATATTGTTTAATGGTGCAGAGGATTCAATGTAACCATCAGGCCTTACTAAAATAACTTGATTTATATAGTCACTACTCGTTGTCCAATAATTTGTTAAGCATTTTTTAAAATGAATTTGCATCACTTTTATAAATGCGGGAAAGTTTACATTTACTTTACTGTCGCCAAATATAAACAAAGTAAATTTACTATAATCTAAAAGTGAATACAGTCGTGTTTTAAGTGACCCATTAAAAACTTCAGCATCAAATAATCGAGCACCACTCAGTCCTTGACCTGCATAACGAATCCCCATGCCAGTTATATTTCCTGCCCGTTTTTGCACAATCCTTACATAATCTTGAGCGTGCGTTCCATTCTGTGAATACTTAGTTGAACGGACTAATTCACCCGATGATTCAATCACACTTTTAGCAATTGGCTTTCTCTCGTCTTCGTAACTCTGTAAGAGTTCTATAGATAGACCGTAATTAATAACCATATTTAATTTCCACATAAGATTAAATGCATCAGCAAGACCGGTGTTGAGACCTTGACCGCCGTTAACTGAGTGAATATGACAGGCATCTCCTGCAAGAAAGATACGACCATGTAAGAAAAATTTTTCAGCCACCGATTCTTTTACTGAGAATTGCGAAAACCAGACAATTTCTTTAAAACTTAATGTATGAGGTTTAATAGCATGATTAATTTTATCAATTGCTTGCTGAAGATTAAAATCTTTTGTATCCATTCTTACGTAAAATCTATCAATATCTCCTTCTCTTGGAATCCACGCCACATCCGATGTTTCTGCCTGAAAAACGATTATTTCAGGCACCTTTGGAAAATCAGTCTCTATGATACCATCTATCACTGCCCACACAATTTGAGGTCTTATAATTTCAAAAGGTATTTTGAAATGATTACGCACAAAAGATTGAGAACCATCAGCACCTATCAGATAGCTTGATTGAATTTTCTCTCCATTTGAGAGCGTAGTTAAACACCCCTCTTCATTAAGCTCAATATTCTCAATCGTTGTTAAGCGCTTTACTTCTAACCCTAGTTTTCTAAGCTTTTCATTCAATATATTTTCTAGATACGCTTGCCCAAGCATGAGGAAATGTTTATGCAAACAACCTTCAAGTTCATCCCACCATGTTGATTGACGCGAAACAAATTTTCCATTCGCCCACACTGAACTCGTATTACATGTTTTTCCTAAAGGATAGAGTTCATCAAACAAATCTACTATCTCAAGTAATTGCAAAGTACGTGCGTTAAGCGCATCCGCTCTACCAACTGCTAAAGGTCCATTAGATTTATCCACAATTACAATACGCAAACCGCAGAGCTGCCCTAGATAAGCGCACATAAGTCCTACTGGTCCTGCACCGACTATAACAATATCAACAGATTCTCTGCTCATTTGTAAGATTCCAAGTGTGGATTATCCAAAGGAGGATTACTCAAGATATGAACCCGTTGCAAATGGCGCGGTGATTTAGAAACAAATGCTTCTCTACCGTGTAACAGTGAAAAATTATTTGCAATGACTACATCACCTGTTTGCCACTCATGAGCATAAAAATTGCATGAGTCATAAAGAGCATTTTTTAAGGTAAAATGAAAGTCAGGCAATTTTTCGGCGCCAATACCTGTAAATTCAAGCTCAGGTGGATTGACAAAACGCCCTCTATCTAGAGAAGGAGGTTCATTATAACGAATAACAGAAAAGCCTTGGTGAGGATGCTTATCGATAATAGGTGCTACTGTCTTGCTATGATAAAATTCCATTTTCCTGTGATAAACACCTGCCACTTTATTCCAGAGCGTCTTTTCTTCAACAGAAGCATTTTTTAAAGCAAGTATCGTGTTTGAGAAGGTAGTTCTACCTCCTTGTCCTGATAATGGCGCTTTCACGCAATGAAAAATTTGAAATTCAGGCACTTGAGGACGATACATACCATCCCAATGTAGTGGAACGTAACTGTTATCAAAAATATGATCTTCTGGATTATCTTGCTCAATTAACTCAAGCACTTTTCCAAAAGGCCAAATGCTTATTTCACCCCAACTTTCGCAGTATGTTGAAAATGATTCAGTATCTTCAAAAGTATTAAATCCTCTTAATACAATAAGATGTTCACGCCAAACAAGTTCGCGCAAATGATCTACATTAAGCATACTTACGTCATCTTGAAATTGTTGGGGTTGTAACAATAATCCAAAAGGCTGAATAGGCGTAGTTTTATATGTCATACGAAACTCCATACTGCTGCTTTGAAAAGGTGGATTTATCGAGCAATTCATAATGACTTGGGCGCCCTTCACGGTATACCAACTTTGCACCCAACTCTTCAGCTTGCTGACGTTTAAGTAATACAAAATTTCCACCAACATCTACAGCAACGCCATGCCATGGGGTCATCCAACTTTCAGCTTCCATCAGGCGAATACCTAACTTAGAAGTTCCGCACGTTTGAGGATGAATAGAAAGACGGATAGCATCAGGAAAAAGCGCTGCAATTAGTGCACTCCATGCTCTGCTTCGCTGAATAACAACATAGGCGTTATGCCTGCACGCTTTTTGTAATGCGGTGCGGCTAAGTAATTGATCTGGACGCATTGCATCCTCTAGTAAAAAACGAGTAATACCGCAATATTGTCTGTGCGCTTCCTCATTCTCCATGCTGCATGGGCTTTCACTGCCTTTGTGCACAGCGTCTTTAAGGTCTTGCAATGATTCGCCATATTGCTTCATTAATTCATGGCGCATCTGATTGAAATTTGAGCTTGAATACAATTCATCAAGATTAAATGTAGCTAAGAAGGTGAGGGACCTCTCTTTTATTAACATCGATATTGCTTTCTGATAATTGGTCACATCTATATCACGTATACCCAATACATCATTAAAAACTCTTCCATCAGAACATAGAATTACCTTGGCACCGGGTGAATAAATTTCCTGAATTTGTTTGCAAAGTGTATTAAGAAATTCGAGTGAAAGTTGTTCAGCCATATCTGGAAGTACGCCTAGCACCTTGGCTGGATTGGGTGATTTTGCAGGAAATGCAGGCAGTACAAATAGGATAGGTTGTTTTGCTTCAATTGCTGAAACAACCTGACGTAAATGAGGAGCAAGACAGGCTTCACAGGCAGATGTTGCACATGACTTTTTGGGGCCATGTATTCTGCGAAATTGCATTACATTAAGCAAAATTTTTCTGGCTAAAAATGTAGCTTGGAATGGCGACGAGACTTCGCATATCGGTGTTGGAACATGCGTCTGTATTGATTTAATTAGAAATTCTGTTAATGCCACTGCAACCACTCCCCTTTCTAATATTTCAAATTCAGTTTAGCAATGACCTATCCATTAATAAAATTGATTGTTCTTATTAATGACATAAGTAAAAACTATAG
>BMAH01000164.1 GCA_014132615.1 Gammaproteobacteria bacterium | reverse complement strand
CATCTAACGCTTTTAAAGCGATAACCAATTTTCTTAATTCGTTTAATACCTTTTGATTACAACCTGCCTTCAGTAGTTGATTAATCCAATATTGGCTATGCGTAAACGAAAGTTGATATAAAATGCTGGAAGTCATACCTAATGCAATAAAACTTTTACTATCTAAGAAATCAACTATTTTCAATAGGATTTCAACTGGTAAAGTTCCCAGATAATTACTATCAATCTCTTCTAATGAACCCTCATTTATCAACCCTTCTAAGACACGGCCTCGCATGGTCTTTTCCTCGTTATAAATGTTATTTTTGTTTTTAATATGGACAATATTTTAATATAATGACCTTAAGAAGATATGAGGAAGTAAGATATTGATTATTATGTAATCATTCGCTTTTCTGACAGGTAAATGTAGCATATGAGATTAATATGCTATCCTGAACCTAACTATTTAAATGAAGCGACTTTATGAAAATTGCTATTGTATGCGATTGGTTGGTAGCGGTAGGCGGCGCAGAAAAAGTATTAAATGAATTACTAACCTGTTATCCCCAAGCTGATTTATTTTCTCTCATCGATTTCGTTGATAAAGATAAACGTGGTTTTTTGCAAAATAAACCGATTAAAACTAGCTTCATACAACATTTACCTATGGCAAAAAAACGCTATCCCTTTTATCTACCCCTCATGCCGCTTGCCATAGAACAATTAGATTTAAGCGCTTACGATCTTATCCTTTCTAGCTCTCACGCCGTTGCAAAAGGAGTGCTAACAGGTGCGAACCAATTGCATGTCAGTTACGTCCACTCTCCCATGCGCTATGCTTGGGATTTACAGCATCAATATTTACGTGAAACGGGTTTGCATAAAAAATGGCGAGGCTTAGTCGCCCGTTATTTATTACATAGATTACGATTATGGGACGTGCGCACAGCAAATGGCGTCGATCACTTTATAGCCAACTCCCATTTCATCGCTAGACGTGTGCAAAAAACATATAGACGGGAAGCGCAAGTGATTTACCCGCCGGTGGACTTATCACGATTTACCCCACATTATCCTAAAGAAGATTTTTATTTAGCTGCTTCCCGCTTAGTTCCTTATAAACGTATGGATTTAATTGTTGATGCCTTTAAAGAGATGCCCAACAAGAAATTAATTGTGATAGGCGATGGTCCTGAGCTTAATAAAATTAAGCAAAAAGCAACTAGCAATGTAGAAGTGTTAGGCTATCAAGGTAATGACACATTATTAAATTATCTACAGCGCGCCAAAGCCCTCATTTTTGCTGCTGAAGAAGACTTTGGATTGATTCCCCTCGAGGCTCAAGCTTGCGGTACACCCGTTATTGCCTACGGCAAAGGTGGCGCATTAGAAACAGTGAGGGGAATGAATCACGAAAAACCAAGCGGTCTTTTTTTTGCTGAACAAACTACGCGCGCGATTTGCGAAGCTGTTACTCAATTTGAACAAAATGAAACCTTATTTACGGTAGAAAATTGCACAGCGAATGCTTCACGGTTTTCACCTAAACGTTTCAGGCAACAGCTAATGCAAACTGTACAAGAAAAATGGGATGCTTTTCAGGGACGCTAATTCTTGGGTTTAAGTTGTTTTACCCCGTTTGTACATGCTATTCTTTCGCGCTCTTAATGGAATAATGAATTACCATAATACTTATGTCAGACCAACAAACTGTTGCCTTAGAAACCGATCAACCCATTACGGTTCTAGAAGATTTTCCTTCACCTAGCCAAACGCTTTTAGGTTTGTCAGATATTAAAGAAGGAATAGAAAACTGGCGCATTTGGTTTATGTTAGCTTATCAAGACATTAAACTGCGCTACCGACGTTCTATTTTAGGTCCTTTTTGGCTGACCATGAGTATGGCGATCACCGCCTATTCCATGGGTTTTTTATACGGTCGTTTATTCCATACTAATTTAAATCAATATTATCCTTTTTTGATTTCCGGCATGTTAACGTGGGCACTTATTTCCACCACCCTCATTGAATTAACAGATACATTTATCGTCGCCGACGGATTTATCAAACAAATTAAGCTGCCTTATACGCTTTACATACACCGTATTATTGCGCGAAATTTTCTTATCTTTTTTCACAATTTGTTAGTGATGGTGCCCATTTATATTTTATTTCATCAAGGCGCGCCTATTAATTTTAATTCTCTTTTATTAATACCCGGGCTTTTTTTAATTTATATGAATGCCTTCATTTACGGGTTGATATTTGCCATGTTAGGCGCGCGTTATCGTGATATTTCTCAAATTGTAAAAAGTCTTATCAATGTGGTTTTCTTTGTTACTCCCATTATGTGGACACCGCTTATTTTGCCTGAACATGATAGGCATTATATTTACTTAAATCCTTTCTATTCTTTTATAGAGTTAATACGTGCGCCTTTGATTGGTAGTGCGCCAACTTTACTGAATGTGGCTATTGCAGTAGGTGTGACTTTAATAGGCAGCCTAATTTGCTTTACGCTATTTGCAAAATACCGTGCTCGTATTATTTATTGGTTATAATCATGGCTAGAATTGATTTAAAAAACGTCTTTGTTTCCTTTCCCATTTACAATGTAAATGCACGCTCTATCAAAAAAGATTTTATTCGCTTAGCAACCGGTGGTGCTGTTGTCCAAGATGCAAATCAACACGTTATCATTCATGCCTTACACGATATTTCATTTTCTCTGCAAAAAGGCGATAGGGTTGGCTTAATTGGGCACAATGGTTCAGGAAAAAGCACACTGTTACGTTTACTAGCAAGAATTTATGAACCTACTTCTGGCCAATTTCGTATCACTGGAAATATTTCCCCTATGCTAGATATTATGCACGGCATAGAAACAGAATTAACAGGGCGCGATAATATCCAAACCCGCGGACGCATCTTAGGTTTAACATCACAGCAAATAAAAGAAAAAACGGCAGAAATTGCTGAATTTACCGGCTTAGGCGATTATCTTTCCATGCCTATTCGCACCTATTCAACAGGTATGATGGTAAGACTTGCTTTTGCAATCAGTACTAGCATTCAACCTGATATTTTATTGATAGATGAAATTTTTGGCGCAGGTGATGCCAATTTCATGGATAAAGCTCGTCAGCGCATGATGTCTTTATTTGATCAATCGAGCATAGTCGTCATGACAACTCACTCAGATGAACTCATACAAGAGTTTTGCAATAAAGCTTTGTTATTAGAAGGCGGCCGTATAAAATACTTCGGTTCCGTTGATAAAGCATTGCAAACTTATCACTCGAAGGGATGAACTGAGAGTGTTTAAGAGCAGGCGCAAGCTTTTTAAAAGTTGCTCCTAGCGCGCCATCCTTGGCGCTTAGAATGACATCCTGTCATTCAGTCGCTACTTTTAAAAAGCTTGCGCCTGCTCTTAAACACTCTCAGCCTCAGCTTTTTCCCATAGCAACCCTTCCCGTTAGGTTTAACCTCAGCATGTTTTTAACCGGGTTTATTGCTATGGGTTAAACATTAGCTAACTATAAGGATGAAGTATTATGCAAAATGAATATTTATTTACCTCAGAATCCGTGTCAGAAGGACATCCTGATAAAATCTGCGATCAAATCTCTGACGCCGTATTAGATGCTATTCTTGAACAAGATAAAACCGCACGCGTAGCCTGTGAAACCTATGTTAAAACCGGCATGGTATTAGTCGGCGGCGAAGTCACTACATCAGCCTGGGTTGATATTGAAGAATTAACTCGTAAAGTCATATTAGACATTGGCTATACCAGTTCAGACATGGGCTTTGATGGAAAATCTTGCTCAGTTATGTCTGCTATTGGCAAACAGTCACCCGATATTGCGCAAGGGGTAGATAGAAAAGATCCTGCGGAGCAAGGTGCAGGTGACCAAGGTATTATGTTTGGTTATGCAACCAATGAAACGCCTTCTCTTATGCCAGCGCCCATTTTCTACGCGCATAGATTGATGCAAAGACAAGCAGAATTGCGTAAAAATGGCACCCTACCCTGGCTAAGACCCGATGCAAAAAGTCAGGTGACGTTTAAATACCAACAAGGCAAACCAGTTAGTGTTAATACCGTCGTTTTATCTACTCAACACGATGAAAATATTGCGCACAAAGATTTAGTTGAAGCAGTCATTGAAGACATTATCAAACCCACTTTCCCAGCAGAATTGCTAACGAAAGACACCGTTTATTTTGTCAACCCAACGGGTCGGTTTGTGATTGGTGGTCCTTTAGGTGATTGCGGTTTAACAGGACGCAAAATCATTGTTGATACTTACGGCGGCATGGCAAGACACGGTGGCGGTTGTTTCTCCGGTAAAGACCCATCTAAAGTAGATCGTTCTGCTGCTTATGCTTGTCGTTATGTTGCAAAAAACATTGTTGCTGCGGGTTTAGCAGATCGCTGTGAAATTCAAATTTCTTATGCCATAGGGGTTGCAAATCCTATTTCTATCCACGTTGAAACTTTTGGCACAGGTAAAATTGCTGACAATGATATTATTGCCCTAATCCGCGACCATTTTGATTTGCGTCCTTACGGCATCATACAAATGTTAGATTTACTCAAACCTATTTATCGTCCTACTGCTGCTTACGGTCATTTCGGCCGCGATGATTTAGCCGTTAGCTGGGAAAAAACCGATAAAGCAGACACATTACGTAAAGCGGCTGCTTCTCTTAACCGCAGCGCAGTCAATAGCTAAGGAGTCAATTTATGCAAGCACCTATTAAAGCACTTCAACCTGATTTTAAAGTTGCAGACATTAATCTTGCTGATTGGGGTCGCAAAGAAATTCAAATCGCTGAAACTGAAATGCCAGGTTTAATGGCATTACGTGAGCAATATAAAGGTAAACATCCTTTACGCGGCGCGCGCATCGCAGGTTGTTTACACATGACCATACAAACTGCCGTCTTAATTGAAACTCTGATTGAATTAGGCGCTGAAGTTCGCTGGTCTTCTTGCAATATTTTCTCAACACAAGATCATGCTGCAGCTGCAATTGCTAAAGCGGGTATTCCTGTTTTTGCTTGGAAAGGTGAAACAGAAGAAGAATATTGGTGGTGTGTAGAACAAACTATTACCGGCCCAAATGGCTGGCATCCTAATATGATTTTAGATGACGGTGGCGATTTAACTGTCTTAATGCATGAGAAATATCCTAACTTATTAAATGAAGTAAAAGGCATTTCTGAAGAAACCACAACTGGCGTGCATCGTTTATATGAAATGCATAAGTTGGGTCAATTAAAAGTACCTGCGATTAATGTTAACGACTCCGTTACTAAATCAAAATTTGATAATTTATACGGCTGCCGTGAATCATTAGTTGATGGTATTAAACGTGCAACGGATGTGATGATTGCCGGTAAAATCGCTGTTGTTTGCGGTTACGGCGACGTAGGTAAAGGTTGCGCACAATCACTTCGTGGTCTAGGTGCAACAGTTTGGGTGACTGAAATCGATCCAATTTGTGCATTACAAGCTGCGATGGAAGGTTATCGCGTAGTTACCATGGATGATGCTGCAGGATTGGCAAATATTTTTGTAACTGCAACTGGTAATGCTAATGTCATTACGCATGACCACGTACTTAAAATGCAAGACCAAGCCATAGTATGTAACATTGGTCACTTCGATTCAGAAATTGATATTGCTTCCCTACGCCAATACACCTGGGAAAACATCAAACCTCAAGTGGATCACGTAATTCTTCCAAATGGTAAACGCATTATTGTGTTAGCTGAAGGCCGTTTAGTGAATTTAGGCTGTGCAACAGGTCATCCAAGTTTTGTTATGTCAACTTCTTTCACTAACCAAGTGTTAGCGCAATTAGAATTATGGCAGCACACGGATCAATACAAAGTCGGCGTTTACATTTTACCTAAACACTTAGATGAAATGGTTGCGCGTTTGCATTTGAAGAAATTAGGCGTTAAATTAACTGAATTAACGGATGCACAAGCTAAATATTTAAATATTTCTAAGCAAGGTCCGTATAAGCCAGATAATTATAGATATTAAACTTTTAATCAAATTGATGCTGCTTTTTGTGAGCAGCATCAATTAGGAATTATTATAATAAGGAGAGTTACCATGAGATCATCACAAACCTTTGCCCCTAGCAAGTACTACACCGTTGAGACCAAAGATTTTGATGGAGAAGAATGTTTTCTTCTTACCTGCCATTATCCCAGAGCTTTCAAAAATCAAGGTATTGACGACGATATACATCCAGCATTTGATCAAACACGTGCAAATACTTTTCAAATAGAGTTAACTAAAAATTCTTCTGAAGGGATGTTTGCTAGAGCAAAAGAAGCCATTGCCACCTTAAAAAATTCAAAAGAAATTTTGGATGAGCTAGCTCGCTTTAAAGAAAATTTAGATAACTCACCTACCAAAGGATTTTCAAGTTAACCAGTAAATGAGTAGCCTTGATGGGCGTAAGCGCACATCAAGGTTCCTTTGTATTTGCTAATTTATGTGAACCTTGAAGTCCGCTGCGCTTCCATCACGGCTACTTGTTGCTACAGTTAGTCCTAGCATATCTATTAAGTCTTTTACTGCTTCTGCTTTGTTTAAAGTATAAAAATGCAAACCTGGTGCACCGCCTTTAATTAAACGTTCGCAGAGTTGGTGAACAACTTCTAGACCGAATTGTTTAATGGAATTCATGTCATCACCGTAGGATTCTAGACGCTTTCGTATCCAACGTGGAATTTCAGCGCCGCACATGTCTGAGAATCGAGCCAACCGGCTAAATTGGCTAATAGGCATAATGCCTGGAACAATGGGGATAGAAATGCCTGTCTTCTGGCAATCGTCTATATAGTAAAAATAAGCGTCAGGATTAAAGAAATATTGGGTGATAGCCCCATTTGCACCTGCTTCGTATTTGCGCTTTAAATTAAGCACATCATCGTGCACACTGCGTGCTTGTGGGTGGATTTCTGGATAGGCAGCGACATCAATGCGGAAATGATCGCCTGTGCAATCTCGAATTAATTTAACTAATTCGCTAGCATATTTAAATTCACCTGCTTGACCCATACCGGAAGGTAAATCACCACGCAAAGCCACGAGTCGTTTTAAATTTAACGCTTTATAGCGCTCTAACATATCCACAATATTTTCTTTGTTAGTTCCTATACAAGCAAGATGAGGAGCTACTGCAATTTGCGTATTATTTTTTAGCATAGAAACTGTTTCTAATGTACCGTCTCGTGTTGAACCACCTGCACCAAAAGTCACAGAAAAAAATTGGGGTTGGCATTTAGCTAATGCTAACGCTGTTTCATTTAATTGCGTGCTACCCTCCACTGTTTTAGGAGGGAAAAATTCGAAGCTAATCATGTTAGAAGTTAAAAATTGCATAACATCTCCTATGAATTCATTAAGTGTGGCGAAAGCCAACGTTTAATGATCTCTATATCCATATTTTTACGCCTTGCATAATCTACCACTTGATCTTCCTTGATTTTACCAATACCAAAATAATGAGAAGCTGGATGAGAAAAATAAAAGCCGCTTACTGAAGAAGCAGGCCACATAGCGAAATTCTCTGTTAAATAAATTTTTGTTTCAGCTGTTGCATTTAACAAGTTAAATAAAGTAGGTTTTTCAGTATGATCAGGGCAGGCAGGGTAACCAGGAGCCGGTCTTATGCCACAATATTTTTCTGCAATTAATTCTTCATTTGTTAAATTTTCTTCTGCAGCATAACTCCAAAATTCTTTACGCACACGTTCGTGCATGTGCTCAGCAAAACCCTCTGCAAATCTATCTGCCAAAGCTTTTAACATAATGGCGTTATAGTCATCATTTTCTTTTTCAAATTGCGCGAGCTTATTTTCCATATCCACACCCGCTGTCACTGCAAAACCGCCAATATAATCAGTTATGCCTGAAGATTTAGGTGCAACAAAATCTGCTAAACAAACATTAAACTTGTTGCTTGCTTTACGACTTTGCTGCCTTAGCATATGAAATTTTGTTAACACTTGTGTGCGGCTTTCATCAGTATAAACTTCTATATCATCGCCCACACTATTTGCAGGGAAAAAGCCTATTACAGCATTTGCTGTTAACCATTTTTCTTGTACTAATTTCTTTAACATGGCTTGTGCATCATTAAATAAATTTTTTGCGCTCTCGCCTATGATTTCATCATCAAAAATTTTGGGGAAACGACCTGCTAATTCCCAAGTGTTAAAAAATGGGGTCCAATCTATGTATCTAACTAATTCATCAAGTGGATATTCCAGAAACGTTTTTGTGCCTAAAAAAGTAGGTTTTGCAGGCGAATACGTATCCCACTCAACTGGGTGTTTATTACTACGGGCTGCTTCAATGCTAACTAATTCTGTTTCTGATTTTTTATTTTTATGTAGCTCGCGTAACGAATGATATTCATCTTGAGTTTGGCGAATAAACACAGTCTTTTTTTCAGCGTCGAGTAATTGACTTGCCACACCGACTGAGCGTGAAGCATCAACTACATGCACTGTACCTGCTGCATAATGTGGTTCAATTTTTAATGCAGTATGAGCGCGTGATGTGGTTGCACCCCCAATCAATAGGGGTAAGTCAAATTTTTGACGTTGCATTTCTTTGGCTACATGTATCATTTCATCTAAAGAAGGTGTGATAAGACCGCTTAAACCAATAATATCTACGTTTTCTTTTTTAGCAGTTTCTAGAATTTTTTCACAAGGCGTCATGACGCCTAAATCGATAATATCGTAATTATTACAGCGTAATACAACACCCACGATGTTTTTACCAATGTCATGCACATCGCCTTTTACGGTGGCTAATAAAATCTTACCTTTAGCTTTAGCATTAGCTTTATCTTTTTCCATATAAGGCTCAAGATAAGCAACGGCTTGCTTCATCACACGTGCACTTTTTACCACTTGCGGTAAAAACATTTTACCTGCACCAAATAAATCACCCACCACATTCATGCCCTGCATGAGCGGACCTTCAATTACTTTAAGCGGATGACCCAGTTCAACGCGCGCCGCTTCTGTATCTTCAATAATAAATTGCGTAATACCATTAACTAATGCATGGGATAACCTTTCAACTGTCTGCTTTTCTCGCCAGCTTAAATCTTCACCTTTTGTTTTTGCCTGGCCTTTAACTTGATTTGCTACTTCTAATAAACGTTCTGTTGCATCAGAACGCCTGTCAAATACCACATCTTCAATCAGTGCGAGTAAATCTTTAGGGATATCTTCATATATCGCTAAACTGCTTGCATTTACGATACACATATCCATGCCAGCAGAAATAGCATGATAGAGAAAAACAGCATGCATGGCTTCACGAATAGGATTATTACCGCGGAATGAGAAGGATAAATTACTCACACCACCGCTTACTAGTGCATGCGGCAAGGTCTCTTTAATTCGTTTAGTTGCATTGATAAAAGCAACACCGTAGCTATTATGCTCCTCAATGCCTGTAGCAATTGCAAATACATTAGGATCAAAAATAATATCTTCAGCAGGAAAACCGGCTTTATTGACTAACACATCGTAACAACGCGTACAAATGGCAACCTTATGATCTTCAGTCGCTGCTTGGCCTTCTTCATCAAAAGCCATCACAATAATGGCTGCACCGTATTGATGCGCTAATTTTGCTTTAGCAATAAATTCTTCTTCGCCGTCTTTAAGGCTAATAGAATTCACAATGCCCTTACCTTGTATGCACTTTAACCCAGCCTCAATAACATGCCATTTTGATGAGTCAATCATAATGGGCACGCGTGCAATATCAGGTTCTGAAGCGATTAGGTTTAAAAACTTAACCATTGCAGCCTCAGCATCTAACATGCCTTCATCCATATTGACATCGATGATTTGGGCACCATTCATCACTTGATCGCGCGCTACTTCTAATGCAGTTGCATAATCATCATTACGTATCAATTCTGCAAAACGTATAGATCCTGTGACATTTGTTCGCTCACCGACATTTACAAATAAAGCATTCTCATCAATAGTTAAAGGCTCTAAACCACTTAATCGACAGGCTTTTGGTATAGTTGGAATAACACGAGGCGGTAAAGACTGAACAGCCTCAGCAATGGCTTTGATATGATCAGGTGTCGTGCCACAACAACCACCTACTATGTTTATATAACCTTCTTTAGCAAAATCATGTACCACAGCTGCCATTTGCTCTGGGGTTTCATCGTATTCGCCAAATGCATTAGGCAAACCTGCATTAGGATGAATGCTTGTGAATGTGTCAGCAATATTGGATAAATCTTTTATATGAGGTCTTAGCGCTTCAGGCCCTAAAGCACAATTTAACCCTATGCTAATCGGATTTGCATGCCTGACAGAATACCAAAATGCTTGTGGAGTTTGCCCGGATAATGTGCGGCCGCTAGCATCTGTAATCGTTCCTGAAATCATCACAGGTAAACGAAAACCTTGTTGTTTAAAATAATTTTCAATAGCAAAAATAGCTGCCTTGCAATTAAGCGTATCAAAAATTGTTTCTATCATTAACACATGCGCACCGCCGTCTACTAAACCACGAATCGCATCATGGTAAGCATCAACCAATCCATTAAAGGTAACATTCCTAAAACCTGGATCATTCACATCAGGTGATAAAGAAGCGGTTTTACTGGTAGGGCCCAAAATACCAATAACAAAACGCGGTTTAGCGGGATTTGATTTAGTAAACTCATCAGTCGCAAGACGCGCTAACGTGGCAGCTTGAAAATTTAATTCATAAGCTAAATCACTCATTTGATAATCAGCGAGTGAAGGAGATGTTGAATTAAAACTATTTGTCTCTATAAGATCAGCACCCGCTTGCAAATAAGCGCGGTGAATATCGGTAATAATTTGCGGTTGCGTCAAACAAAGTAAATCATTATTACCTTTAAGCAAATGAGGGAAATCTGCAAAACGCTCGCCTCTGTAATCTTCTTCTTGCAAACGGTAGGATTGAATCATGGTTCCCATCCCACCGTCTAACAATAAAATCCTTTGTTTCAAGAGTTGATTCAATACAAGCTTAGTCTCTTGGCGATGCATCCAGGCTTTCCTATTTTAAGTCTGAGTAATAAACAAAACATCTTACTATGATGTTAATAATTCGTCTTGTATAAGTGTTGTTTTAGGCTCAGGAAATAAATGATTTTCAATTAATGCGCAGATAATATGCCCTAATGTAATATGGCATTCTTGAATTTTTGCAGTTTCTTTGCTGGGGATGTTTAACACTAAGTTACAAGCCGCTGCCATTTCAGGCGAATATTCACCCGTAAAGCCAACGACTATCATATTTTTTCCTTTAGCAGCCTCTATCGCGCGTAAAACATTAGGTGATTTACCTGAGGTAGAAATAGCAATCAATATATCGCCTGGCTGACCTAGTGCTTCTACTTGTCGTGAAAAAATATAATCGAAAGAGAAATCATTACCTATTGCTGTTAAAGCTGAAGTATCCGTCGTTAGCGCAAGCGCGGCTAAGGCTCGACGTGTATTCTTAAGCCTTACCACCAATTCTGCTGCCAAATGCTGGCAATCTGAGGCACTACCGCCATTACCCACAAATAAGATTTTACCGCCGGCGCTAAGTGACTTTGCACAGGCAGCACCTATAGCTTCAACTACGGCGAGTAGCGACGTATCTTGTTGAATCAATGATAAAATATCTTGTAATTTTTGTACTTCTTTTAAGATAAAATTACGCAATGATCATTTCTCCATGTCTAAAGTTTAATCTACAATCAAAAAATGATCATTTACTGTACCTTATTACGGGCTAAAAAGCTTTATTTTTTAAACACCAGTCATAGGTAGCACGTAGGCCTTGCTTTAAGCTTACTTGGGGCTGCCAACCTAGTTGATTTAACTTTGACGTATCAATGAGCTTTCTAGGCGTGCCATCAGGCTTACTAGTGTCAAACTCTAAGTGACCTTCAAAGCCAACAACTTCGCAAATTAATTCGGCTAATTCTTTAATGCTAACTTCTTGGCCTGTGCCAATGTTTAGCATATCTTTATGTCCTTTTTGCTGCATGACAAAAATACAAGCAGCCGCCATATCATCGACGTATAAGAATTCGCGCAAGGCTTTGCCTGTACCCCATACTTTTAAATTTGCTGCGCCATTTATCTTCGCTTCGTGAGCTTTGCGCAATAAAGCAGGTAACACATGGGAATTTTCTAAATGGAAATTATCACCTGGTCCATATAAATTCGTAGGCATCACAGAAGCAAAATCCGTGCCGTGTTGATGGTTATAAGCTTCGCATAATTTTATGCCGGCAATTTTAGCAATAGCGTAAGGCTCATTAGTTGGCTCTAAGGCGCTTTGTAATAAATATTCTTCTTTCATAGGTTGAGGACAGGCACGTGGATAAATGCAAGAGCTGCCTAAAAATAATAAGCGCTTTACTTCGTATTGACGTGCCGCTTCTATCACGTGAGTTTGTATTGCTAAGTTATGATAAATAAAATCGCCGCGATAGGTATTATTAGCATGAATTCCACCCACTTTAGCAGCTGCTAAGAAAACATAATCAGGTTTTTCTGTTTTAAAAAATTCATCGACTTGAGATTGTTGAGTTAAATCTAATTCAGCTTTAGATCGTAAAAGTAAATTGTCATAACCTTGCGCTGACAGTGCGCGCACAATCGCAGACCCCACTAATCCCTTATGACCTGCTACAAAAATTTTATCTGTTTTATTCACGCCTTTTCTCCATTAGCTTTATTTTTATCCCACAACGTAAACGTGCTAGGGTCAAAATAGGTGTTATTTAAAAACCAAACTTTCTCAGGTAATTCACGGTATTTAGTGATCTTGGCAGGCATACCTACCACTAACGCCCCATCAGGCACATCTTTAGTCACCAATGCACCCGCTGCAATAATAACGTTATCACCAATTGTTACAGGTTTTACAATGCGGACACCGTGCCCTATCCAACAACCTCTGCCTATTTTTATTTCACCGGCATGCGGCTCAAGGGTAGCTATATCATGCCCCCCATTGGTAAAAGAAACATCAGCGGCAATGGTTGTGAAAGACCCAATGCGTATAGGTGCAAAGCTATAGAGTTTTGCGTTATGCCCAATAGCAACGTAATCATCAATGGTAATATGTTGTTCTAAACCGGTAATACATTGAAAACCAGGGCCAATAGCGACGTGTTTACCTATGTGCATGCCTGTTAGCCGTAAAAATTTATTCTTTCTTTCCCACTTATCTAATCTGACAGTGATATCGGGTGGCGTAATAAAATTAGCCACATATTTCATTATTTTCCTAATGTACATGCTTTTTTCCCGCTTAATGATTGCACATGATATCCGGTCATGATACATAATCCAAGCTAACGTATTAAGAATGACAACAAGGAATATGGCTATGCATGCAAATGGGCAATTTGATTTACTAGTTGATTTACCGGGTGCTGAATTCCAAAGCAAAATTGCGGCTTATCAAGCCGAATTATTACCTTTTGTGTCACGGATGAAGGAGTTAGTTGACGCCGGTAACCCTGTTGCTAGCCACCAAGCATTTAAAGACTATACAACGTATTGCCGTTGGCCTATACGTCAAATGGAATATTCCTTCTTTATTCGCAATTTACCCGCCCAACCTACCGGTCTTGCGTTAGAAGCAGGCTCAGGCGTTACACCGTTTCCTTATTTATTAACCCAAAAAGGCTGGGAAACGATTTCAACCGATATTGAAGCTGACCAAATGGAATTGTTAGCTGCTTACGGCAAAGAAGCTTACGGTTTTGCTACGCAACATAAAGTGGATGATTTACGCTTTATGCAATTTGCTGATCATAGTTTCTCATTAATTACCTGTGTTTCTGTTTTAGAACATTTACAACATCACGACTTACCTACTGCGCTTTCTGAAATGGTCCGTGTTTCAAAACCAGGTGCAAGAATCATTATTACGACGGATGTATATCCTATCGATCATCCTGCTATTCCACAAAATCACGGTGCATTTACAGCAGCTAAAATTGGCTTATTGTTTACCCCTTTTGCTAAAGCTTGCGGTGTATTTGAAGCATTTGTACCGCTACTGAATAAAATTAAACAATTAACCATGGCGAATTTAGAACAATTTTGGACTGAGCATTGGCAGCCTGGTTTTTGGGAAGGTAAAAATAGAGGTTATTGCGCCATAGCAATGGTGTTTGATTTACCAAACGATGCTCACGCTCATGCTGCGTTGATTAAAGAATTAAAAGCGTTAACTAAACATCCTTTATTTAAAAATCCAGATTTATACCAACAACAAACAGACTTTGAAGTCATTGAAACCTTACTTCCTTTCTTAGAAAATAAAACTTTCTTAGACATAGGTGCTGAATTAGGTACATTTACTGAATTTTTAAGTAGTAAACAAATGCGCGGCACTTTCTTTGAACCTTTGCCTAAATTTGCTGAGCATTTACAGCAGTTAGCTAAAAAAACCCAATGCCATTTTCTTTCTTATGCTGTTGATCAAACAGATAGGCAAGCTGATTTCTATATGGCCTGTGATGAGCAAAATCAATCTATGGATTATTTTTCCTCTCTACATCCATTGGCAGATGATAAGCGCATTCAACATAAGAAAGCAGCAACAGTTACTTGCCGCAGCTTAAATAGCCTACTGCAAGAAGGGTTGATAGCAAAACACATTGGTATTATTAAAATAGATACTGAAGGTAATGATTTAAATGTATTAAAAGGAATGAGTGAGGTTCATGCTGATATTTTAATGTGTGAATTCTTTATGCCTGGCATTTATAACGGTTGGGAGTTAGGTCATCCACAAGGCTTAATTGAAGCAGCTAAACAATTGGGATTTAATCATTACATCGCTATTAAGCGTATCGATGAGTATGAAATGACTTCGATTGATAATGCTTTCTTCTTAGATAAGCAATGGGGTAATTTGATTTTTATTAAAGATCATATCTTTGCTGCAGCGCGTACAGAACTCGATAATTTAGTTTCCAATAAAGAAATAGAATTACTGACTAAAGTTGTTTCCAATACAGAAAGCTTACGCCAAGAATGCAAAGCAAGATTAGATCTTATTGAAGCCCAAGAAAAAGACATCGCTCGTTTAAGGAAAAATCAAATACCTAGAGTGAAATCAGTTCTAAAAGCAGGTAATCGCTTTTTACAAAAAACGATGGGAAGACGTTCATGACAGAATTACATACTTCTAATGAAATGACTAAGTTAATGCAAGACATAAATCACTTGCAGCAACTTAACCAGGAGCTACAAAAAAATTATCAAGCGCTTGTTAAAGAAGTAAAGCAATTAAGTGATACGCAAACGTATTGCTTAGAAGAACAATTAAGTATGAAGTTCACGAACGATATCAGTTTAACAGCTAAAATTAGAAGATTTTTTAAGCCTAAGTTAGGTATATTAATACAATATCTTCCTAGGCCACTTGTCATTCCTGCTAATTACCACGATGTTATTTCGCTTACTTCTACCCCTACTGTTTCTATCGTCACGCCTTCTTACAACCAAGGGGAGTATTTAGAGAAAACGATATTAAGTGTTAAAGAGCAAAATTACCCAGCCATTGAATATATTATTCAAGATGGTGGGTCGAGTGATAACTCAGTCGATATCATGAAAAAACATCAAGACAGTATTAAACATTGGGAATCTAAACCAGATCAAGGCCAATCCAATGCAATTAACTTAGGCTTTAAACATGCAACCGGCGATATCATGGCCTATCTCAATTCAGATGATATTTTGTTACCGGGTACACTTGCTTACGTTGTTGATTATTTTAATAAGCATCCCGATGTCGATGTGGTTTACGGCCATAGGATTTTAATTGATAAAAATGATTTAGAAATTGGACGCTGGATTGTACCTCAACATGATAAAAAAGTATTAACTTGGGCTGATTATATTCCTCAAGAAACGTTGTTTTGGCGTAGAAGTATTTGGGAAAAAGCGGGTGGCAAAATTGATGAAAACTTTCGTTTTGCTATGGATTGGGACTTGCTACTGCGTTTACAAGAAGCAGGTGCTAAATTTGCACGCTTACCAAGATTTTTAGGCGCATTTCGTGTGCATACTATGCAAAAAACGTCGAGCAACATAGCACAAACTGGTGAACAAGAAATGGCAGCTTTACGTATGCGCTGCCATGGAAGACAAGTAACCCAAAAAGAAGTTAGCAGGCATGTACGTTTTTATTTATTGAAGCATGTCATGTATCAAAAATTATATCGCTTTGGACTCTTAAGCTATTAGTAAGGATAAGAGATGAAAAAAACGTTTTACATTGTGGCTTTTAAGTTACTATTAACAGCGCTTGCTTTTTATTTAATTAGCAAACGCATTACTATTAATCCTTTTAGCTATTTTACTAAAGAATCTATTCATTATTTTTTCTATGCTTTACTGATTACACCGGGTTTGATTTTAGTGCAGGCATTACGTTGGAAGCGGATAGCGAGTATTTTTGATATCAAATTTAGCTATAGGCATTGCTTAATTTCCGTGTGGGCGGGGCATTTTATTAATAATGTTTTACCCACAGCCACTGCCGGTGATTTATTGAGAAGCTTTAGCATTAAACGTGCTCAGCAAGCGAATAAATGGAGTTGGTTAGGTGCATTTTTAGCAGAAAAATACAGTGCTGCAACCTCTGCGTTGATGATTGCCTGCCTCGTTGTTATGATAACTCCAGCTGGTAATTTTTTGCCTAAATTACTGGTTATTTTTATTTGCGCACTACTCGTTTCTTTATTAGTTCTACCATTACTTATCACTAACTTATTTGCTAATGCTGCTATCACTCAATCTTCACGTATCGTCTCCACTATTTACAGATTGAATAAGCATTTATCGCATGCCTTATTAAAAAAAGAAGGCCGCTTAGCGTTCATAGATTCAACGTTAGTTAATTTAGCTATGTGTTTTATCTTTTACACGATTGCAATCGGCGTAGGTGCCCCTATCACGCTAACGCATAGTTTGTTAGTCGTACCCTTGTTTACCATTTTAGCCGCGCTACCCATTTCTTACGCAGGGTGGGGAGTAAGAGAATTATCTTGCGTAGAGCTGCTACAATTTTGCGGCGTGAGCGCTGACAAAGCGATAGTAGTATCTATTCTTTATGGGTTGGTATTACTGTTATCTTGTTTACCAGGCTTGCTGGCTGTTTATCCTTTTATCAATAAGCATAAATTAGTGCAATCGCAAGTAAGATAAATTAAAGCATGCTGTGAACATACAAACATCAAGGTTCAATTTTATATTTTAAAGGAGTGGAGCCTTGATACACATTGTGGTTCCCAATCTGGCTTATGTCTCGCTCACCTTGAGGATTTAAAACTTGTATTATATAAGTGTGATCACTATCTTCATGATGCCTACACATTGAACAAGATGCGAAAATTATAAAAACCACACACATCACAAGTCCGATGGAAAAAATAACTCTAAAACATAACGCATGCCTGATAGGGCATTTTCCCTCTTTTTTATCATTTTTTTCAATCGTAAAAATTTTAGCGGGATTAATTTCTGTTGCAAATCTATTTTTTGTTTCTGATAATTCCTTCGAAAATATTTTTTCATATGCAATAAAGT
>BMAH01000163.1 GCA_014132615.1 Gammaproteobacteria bacterium | reverse complement strand
GATTAATAGGTTGCTAAAACAAAAAATTGAAAATGCTTATTGATGTATGTAAAATTCCGTTACCGCAGTAAGGGTGAATGGATGATCTAGTGTCAACAAGCTGACGATGATAGTAAATGATTATTGTATTGGTAGCAAGGGATGCAGGCTCTTCTTAAAGGCGTTTTATGCCTACCCATTCATTTTTCTCCTTGTGGTAGATTGTAGTAAAACTAATCACTTCTAATACCATAAATGAGGTCAGTATGTCGGTTGAAAAGGTCTATTTAGGTCTACCTGCTTATAATGAGAGGGATTCAATACAACCTCTTTTTGAAAAAATTAATGAATTAGCAAAATCCTTTACCCCTCAATTAGAAGTCTTAGTGTACGACGATGGCTGCACTGACGGCACTAAAGAAGCTGTACAAAAATGGATAGGCGGCCCCTTAGCTATTACCTACTTAGACGGTGTAGTGAACAAAGGTTTAGGCACAGGTGTCAATTCCCTTTTGTCTCATTTCGTGGCAAATGCCAGTGAAAATGATGTGTTGGTATTGATGGATTGTGATGATACTCACGACCCCCAACAAATTCCTGAAATGCTAAATGTGCTCAAGAAAAGTCCTAAAACCAATCTCATTGTCGCTTCGCGCTATCGCCGAGGCGGGTTTATCAAAGGCGTTCCGTATCATCGCATATTAATGAGTGTGGCGGCTGCTGCATTATATAAAATGGTTCATCCTATTTGGGGTGTGCGCGATTACACCTGCGGCTATCGCCTTTATACTTATCCTTTACTTAAAAAAGCGATTCCAGACCCCACTAAGAGTTTATTAAAAGAACGTGGTTTTGCCTGCATGGTGGAATTATTATTACGCTTAAAATCAGTCGGCCTTTGCGCAAAAGAAATACCTATGCGTTTAAGCTATGATGCAAAACGTTCTGCTTCTAAGATGGATGTATCGGGTAATGCTTTCCGCTTATTAAAACAATTATTAAATTGGCGCGTTAGAGGATTTCAGCAGTGAAAAGGTTAAACATAGGTTGTATTTTTGGAACGCGACCTGAATTAATAAAAATGGCCCCGGTCATTCATGGTTTGAAACAACTTGATGACGTAAGAACGCAAGTCATTTGCAGTGGCCAGCATAGAGAATTACTTTATCCTTTAATCGATTGGTTTGATTTAAGCGTGGATATCAATTTAGATCTCATGCAAAAAAATCAAAACTTAAATACTTTATCCTCCAAGCTAATGGCTGAATTTGGTCAATTGTTTGAAAGAGAAGCGTATGATTGCGTTATTGCTCAAGGCGATACGACTACTGTTTTAATGGCTGCCATTGCCGCTTTTTATGCAAAAATTCCTTTTGCACACGTAGAAGCGGGTTTAAGAACATTTGATATGCAATTTCCTTTTCCAGAAGAAATGAATCGTGTTTTGGCGGGAAAGGTAGCAACTTTGCACTTTGCGCCTACTAAAACAGCAGCGACAAATTTACTAAATGAAGGGATAGCAGCTAATCAAATCGTGATTACAGGGAATACAGTGATTGATGCGTTGCAATATACCACACGCAAATTAAATTTAAGTGCAGATGACAAATCGCAAAAAGTTATTTTAGTCACTATGCACAGACGAGAAAATTTTGGTGCCCCAGCGCAGCGTATTTGCCAAGCATTACTAAAAATTGCGGAAAGATTTCCTGATTATCAATTAATTTTGCCTGTCCATCCTAATCCCAATGTAAAAGAAATGGTTTATTCCATTTTAGGTAACACAGCAAACATTACACTATGTGACCCGCTTTCTTATGAAGCATTAGTCGCTCTATTAGCTAAAGCACATATTGTGATAACAGATTCTGGTGGCATACAAGAAGAAGCACCGGCACTTAAAAAACCAGTGTTAGTCTTAAGGCATGAAACGGAAAGGCCGGAATTAGTTGAGCTAGGCGGCGCCTATTTAGTTGGCAGCGATGATCAATTGATTTATGACACAGTAGTGACGTTGCTAACTGATGAAGCTGCCTATAAAAAAATGATAGTTGGTTACTCTCCTTACGGCGACGGTAATGCTGCTAAATTAATTATAGATAAAATAATGCAGTATTTAAGCACTAAAAGCGTTTCTCATTCAGCAGCCTAGTATTAGGATTTCACATGTTATTAAGTTTGCTCAGTCTATGTTTACTGTTATTGGGTTTAAGTTTTTTAGGATTAAGCGTAGCCAGTTTTAACGTGATAAAAAAAGACAGTGCATTATTGCCTGCATTAGGTTTTGCGACTGTCATTACCCTAAGCTATATTTTTTCTGCCAACTTCAATATCTCAGGTGCAAACGCTGTACTACTGGCCATTTTATTACCCGGCTTAGTGATTACACTTCGTGCACGTACTATAGCAGAAGCAATGCAAGC
>BMAH01000162.1 GCA_014132615.1 Gammaproteobacteria bacterium | reverse complement strand
GTATAGAAAGGATGGCATTTTGCACATACTTCTAAAGATAATGATTCTTTGTCTAGAGATGAGCGGGTAACAAACGTACTGCCGCAACTGCAGACAACTTTAACATCTTTATAATTTGGATGGATATTTGGCTTCATACCGACGAACCCCTATAATTAGGCGGGCATAATACACTAATAATCACAAAATAATCAAGCAGGTAAGCTTTTATTAAAATGCCCAACTATTCAATAGTATAACCTAAATTGTATTATTTTTATCCACACCTATAGCAAACTCCGCTACTACTGGCGCATGATCTGAAGGGCGTTCTAGGGTGCGTAACGTCTTGTCTATATAGCATTTAACGCATTGAGAGGCTAAAGACGTGCTTGCTAAAATATGATCTATTCGTAAGCCGCGGTTTCGCTTAAAAGAATTCATGCGGTAATCCCACCACGAATAACTTTTCTCTTGGGGGTTTAACTGTCTAAAACAATCTGTAAAGCCCGTGGCTAACATAGTGCGAAACGCTTCTCGCTCAGGCTCACTACATAAAACCTGGCCTTCCCACTCTTTTGGATCATGCACATCCATTTCGGTGGGCGCAATGTTAAAGTCACCTAAAATAATGTAGTTAGGATGATGATCACGTTCTGCCTTCAAAAAGGAATCTAAGCTGGACAACCAATTTAATTTATATTGATACTTTTCTGAGAGTAGCGCTTCGCCATTGGGTATATAAAGATTTACTATGCGTATACCATTCACAGTAACCGCTAATACTCTGCGTTGTATGTCTTCTAGCGTTGGAAAAGCAGTAATAATGTTTTCGTGATCGTGAGCATTTTTTTGTTTAATTAATAATGCCACGCCGTTATAGGTTTTTTGGCCGGAAAAAAGCGGTGTGTAGCCCGCGTTTACTATTTCCATGCTGGGAAAATCAGCATCAGGTAATTTTGTTTCTTGTAAGGCAACTACATCGGGTTCAACCTCTTGCAACCAACTTAATAGGTGAGGTAAACGAACTCTCAGGGAGTTTACATTCCAGCTAGCGATTTTAAATGTTGGCATTGTTCTTTCTCATCGTTTTCTTTTGTTAAACCACTTACATCGACTTCTTTTTCATAGCGCTTAAAGAAGAGAGTTATTTCCTCTGGATCATTTATTCTTGTTATTTTAGATATATAATCACTAATTTCTCTTCGCACTCTTGCAAAAATCTCAGGATGTCTTACATAGGTACCTGTTATTTCCCTACCGTATTTCAAATCACATCCTACTC
>BMAH01000161.1 GCA_014132615.1 Gammaproteobacteria bacterium | reverse complement strand
AATACATCAGCATCCTTCATTACGTCTTTTAACGAGCGCAAAGAAGTCGCATTAATAAAAACACTAGAAATTCCATTTTCCTCAAAAGAGATAGAGCTCAGATTAAAAGAATATATACAACAAGATAAGCTCACACTAGGTGACAATGAAAATCCTATCTCATGGTTGCAGCAATTTTTATTAAGTAAAACAGGCGATGAAAGTAGTACAGCCGATACTCGCATTAGACTTTATATCCAAGAGATTTTTAATGAATTTAAATTAGATACCGACTTTGAAGTGAATGCTATTTCAGCTTATCGATTACCCGCTTATTTTAATCGAAGGTAGCCGCGATGGAAGCGCAGCGGACATCGAGGTTCTTGCAAATTAACAAAGGCAGAAATTAATTTGGCTATGGGTGGGCTCGAACCACCGACCTCAGCATTATGAGTGCCGCGCTCTGACCAACTGAGCTACATAGCCTTAGGTAAACAGGTCGCATATTCTCGAAGTTTTATACCCATGTCAAGGAGAGGATGTTTTTTTGAGAAAAAAATATTATATTCCTCAAGACGCTTGGGAGAAATGCATGATAGATTTTTATACTTGGAAAACACCTAATGGGCAAAAGATTGCAATCATGCTTGAAGAGTGTGGATTCCCTTTTAAAGCGTGTTTTGTCGATTTAACTAAGCAAGAGCAGTTTAGGGCTGAGTTTTTAAAGATTAATCCCAATAATAAAATTCCAGCCATTATTGATCACGATGGTCCTGGTAATAAACCAATAAATGTCTTTGAATCGGGTGCCATTTTAATTTATTTAGCTGATAAAAAAGGGAAGTTTATCCCTGGTGGTTTGCGTGAGCGTACGGAAACCATACAATGGCTTATGTTTCAAATGAGTGGTTTAGGCCCAATGCTTGGCCAGCTACATTACTTTTTGCATTACGCCGCTGAGAAAATTCCCTACGCTATCGAGCGTTATACCAATGAAGCTAGGCGCCTATATCGCGTGATGGACGAGCATTTGGCTAATAATAAGTATTTCTCAAGCGAATACTCTATCGCAGATATAGCTATTTTTCCGTGGGTTAACTTGCACGATAGACAACGTATTGATTTAACCGATTATCCGCATCTAGCTGCTTGGCATGCTGTGGTTAAGGCTAGACCTGCCGTCATTAAAGGGTTGAGTTTGATCTAATATTGCTCGATTTTAAGGGTTGTATTAGTTGCAACCAGCCTTAGTCTTGCGTACAATTAGCGCCCTACAAAAAGGTTAACTCCTTGCTTTCCCAATGGTGGTGAAAGCTATAACCCGAGAGGAGATGTAATGAGTCGTACACAAACTGACGCACGTCACTATGAAGTTGTTTTTCTAGTTCACCCAGATCAAAGTGAACAAGTTCCTGCAATGATAGAACGTTATAGTAATCTTATTAGCCAACATAAAGGCAAAATTCATCGTTTAGAAGATTGGGGCCGCAGACCACTTGCTTATCCTATCAACAAAATTATGAAAGCCCATTACGTACTGATGAACATTGAATGCAATCAAGATGCAGTCAATGAGTTAAGCGAAAACTTTCGCTATAACGATGCCGTTATTCGTAACATGATTTTAAATACCAAGCATGCTATAACCGAACCTTCTCCTATCGCTAAAGAAAAAGACGGTCGCGGTGATGTAGAAGCATCAGGCGAAGATCGTAGACAAGATGCACCACGCGAAAAGAAAGAAGTGGAAGCGGCTTCCGAAGAAAAATCAAGCGAATAATGAGAGGATAAATTAGATGGCTACTTATTTCCGCCGTAAAAAGATGTGTTATTTCACGGCTAATAAAATGAAAGATATAGATTACAAAGACGTTAATTTGCTAAGAAAATTCATTATGGAAAACGGTAAGATTGTACCTAGCCGTATTACTGGAACCAAAGCAAATTATCAACGTAAATTGTCTAAGGCAGTGAAGTTAGCTCGTTATCTCGCGCTATTGCCTTATACCGACAGACACTAGTTTTAACAATGCGTCTGCATAGATTTACAAATTATCTATTGCGCCATACTTGGCTAGCATTCGCGCTAACGTTTGTTATTTCGTTTGCGCCTTTGCTAGGCACGTTAGGATTGCCTTTTACTGTATTTGGTATGTTAGGTACCTTAGGCATTTTATTTGCCTTGCTTATTACCTTATGTAAAAGCATAACAGAAGGCGCTTTGCTCACGCTCACAGCGACTATTCCTGCTCTTATTATTTTTTATTTAATAAGTGACAATAATAAAATTGCGCTGCCTTTTTTTGCTATGTGGGCAGGTGTGGGTATTGCAATTGCTAGTAATGTGCTGTCTTGGGCTTTTGCTGTCATGTTAAAGCGTAAAGCAACTTGGAGTACCATAATCCAAACCGCTGCGCTGATTGGTGTGTTAATCATTAGCGTTATTCATTTAATTTATCCCAACATCGCAAGTTGGTGGGGTGAGCAATTTACGCAAATGCATGCTTTCGCAGCAAAAACAGGTGTCGTAAAAGGATTAGTATTAACGGATGAACAAACAGAATGGATTAACTACATTCAGCCTAGCGTAACAGGTATTTTAGTTTCATTTATTTTGTTAGATACGCTAACTAAAGTCGCTATCGCAAGATGGTGGCAAGCGCTCGTTTATCAGCGTGGTATGTTAGCAAGAGAATTACATAATATAAGGCTAAGCCAGCTTGCTGGTGGGTTATTCATTGCAAGCTTAATACTATCTCATTTTGGTAATGGCGTAATTTTGGATATTTTGCCTGTGCTTTACTTATTGTTTGGCGTAGCAGGATTAAGTCTTATCCATTATTTCTTTAAACAATTACGCTCGCCTACCGTATGGTTTTGGCTAGCAATTATGTATGTCACTATTTACTTTACATTAACGTTAAGTATTAAGATTCTTGCATTTTTAGCTTTATTTGATGTGTGGTTTGATTTGCGAAAACGTTTTGTAAAAGCGTAATAACTTTTAAGTATTTGGTATTGATTAGAGAGGATAAAGCGGTGAATGTTATCTTACTAGAAAAAATGCGTAATCTAGGCGCATTAGGCGAAAAAGTAAAAGTAAAACCTGGTTTTGCTAGAAATTATTTAATTCCGCAAGGCAAAGCAGTTTATGCAAACAAAGAAAATCTTGCTAAATTCGAACAACGCCGCGCTGAATTTGAAAAAATGGCTGCAGAGAAAAATGCTCAAGCTGTAGCAAGACAAGAAAAACTCAATGCATTATCCGCTATTACTTTAATCGTTAAAGCAGGTGATGAAGGCAAATTATTTGGTTCAGTTGGAACTAGAGATATTGCTGATGCGATCACCAAAGCAGGCGTTGAAGTAGAAAAACGTGAAGTTAGATTATCTGAAGGTTCTATTCGTATGGTTGGTGAATACGAAATCTTTATTGAATTAGGTAGTGATATTTTAGCTACTGTTAAGTTAAATGTTGTTGGTGGTAATGCTTAACCTATAACTTTTGCCTAATCTGCAAGGTTAGGCAAAAATTTCTTTGAATAAATACGTATTTTCTGCCCTGGTTACGTCATCAATTATTTCTTTATATTTGCTCCCACAAGAATAATTAATCTTATAGGACGTAAATATGCAACGAAGCACTTTGTTTTCAAGTAATGAAAATTCCAGTATTGCAAATCCCAGTGAGAGTTCCATCGAAAGCAATAAAGAAGCAAGTAAAGAAGAAGTTATAAGGAAAAAACTTGCTCAACTAACAGACATGAAAGTAAAAAACCCTGAAGCAGTCTACCAATCTTACATTGAAAATAAAGATAGAGAT
>BMAH01000160.1 GCA_014132615.1 Gammaproteobacteria bacterium | reverse complement strand
TACCAGGGCTTAGTGATAAGGACTATTTGAGATTACTGGGCGATTTTTTTAGCAATGAAGAAGCATATATCATGCCTCAGTACGAAACCTACTATGGTGATATAGAAACATTAGCAGAGCGTTGGATGGGGGATATTTCAAAAGCTTTAATGAGAAAGCAACAACTAGACCAAAAAAGTTTCCAGTCGCGTCAATATTAAACGTAGCCGCGATGGGAGCGCAGCGGACATCGAGGTTCCTTTGTCATCGCTACTCACGTTAACCTCGATGTCCGCTGCGCTCCCATCGTCGCTATAAATAGATTACTGTAGCGACGATGGCTAAGGTAGTTAAAATTCCTGCGAAAAAATAACAGAATTTTATCTTTGTTAAACCAACACCAACCATCTTATCTTGCTGTCTAAAACGAAGTGTTTCTTGTCTTTGTTTGGTTTCACGCAACACTTCATAAATAAGACCTGGCAATTCTGGTAGTTGTTCAGACCAAAGGGGTAAGTTCGTTTTTACTCTGCGTAAAAAGGCTTTTACACCCACTTGTTTCTTTAACCATTTTTCGATTTGCGGTGCAGCAGTTGCCCATAAATCTAATTCAGGTGCTAATTGACGGCTTAATCCTTCAATATTAAGCAATGTTTTTTGCAATAAAACTAATTGAGGTTGAATATTGAGTTGAAAACGTCTTGCGACTTGGAATAAGCGTAATAACAATTGTCCAAACGAAATATCCCGCAAAGGTCGTTCAAAAATAGGTTCAGAAACAGCACGTATTGCCCCTTCAAATTGATCGATGCGAGTATCGGGTGGTAACCAACCGCAGGCAATGTGTAATTCTGCTACGCGTTGATAGTCGCGCTTGAAAAAAGCAATCATGTTTTCAGCTATATAACGCTGATCTTCATGGCTAAGAGAGCCAGTGATACCAAAGTCTACAATGATATAGAGAGGATTATCTGGATTCTCGACAGATACAAAAATATTACCAGGATGTAAGTCAGCATGGAAAAAGCTATCACGAAAAATTTGCGTGAAGAAAATCTCTATGCCGCGTTCAGCTAGTTTTCTTAAATTTATACCACTTTGTTTTAAACGTTCTATGTCGTGAATAGGGATACCGTAAATTCTTTCCATTACCATGACATTAGCGCGGCAAAGTGGCCAATGTATTTTAGGTACGTACAACATTGGAGAGCCAATAAAATTACGCCGTAATTGGGAAGCATTAGCGGCTTCACGCATTAAATCCAATTCATCGTGTAAGGTTTGGGCGATTTCTAAAATTAACTGCTTAGGCTTAAACCGTCTGGCATGGCTTGAATAACGTTCTGCTAAATTAGCAAAGGTAAATAGCAAATCAATGTCACCGTCTATAATTGCTTCAATATTGGGACGTAACACTTTGATGACTACTTCCTCACCGCTTAAAAGCGTTGCTGCATGTACTTGTGCAATTGAGGCTGATGCTAATGCATTAATATCAAAGCTCGCAAAAGTAGCTTCAATTGAGTTGTTTAGCGCTTTCTCAATCATTTGTTTTGCGATGGTGCCAGGGAAAGGTGGAACACAATCTTGTAACTTTGAAAGCTCAAGTGCAATGTCATCAGGTACAATGTCACGTCGGGTTGAAAGAATTTGTCCCATCTTCACATAAATTGGGCCTAGCGCTTCTAATGCCATGCGCACGCGTTCACCGCGCGTGTATTTTTTACGAATGGTCCAATAGTACGGATTAAAATACACACAAAAACGCAAAGGATAAAACCAGGTGGTGCCTACCATCACATCGTCTATGTTGTAACGCATTAAAATAAAATTAATGCGAATCAACCTAATTAAACGAGATAAAATTTTCACGATTTTTCCTCATCCGTATGAGACGCTAATAGATTAATTTTAGCAGCGCTGCGTTCTACATCTAAACGTAACGTATCTATGTCATGAAATAAATCTTGTAATGCTTCACGCGTAGGTAACCATTCAGTTTCTTCTTGTAAATAGTCTTTTACATCTTCAGTAATGCTTTCATCTGTGCTTGATAACCATGCGCAAAAATGTTTTACCATTTTACCTGCATGATAAGCAGGTACATCACCTACTAATCGGGATAAATATTCTTCCCAGTCGATATGCAATGCATCAAATAAGGCGATAACTTGTTGGCCTACTTCTGCATTGCCATCAATGCTAACATCATCTGCAAAAAAGCGTTGTCTATCTGCCTTAATCGCCATGACATTAAAAAGTTGTAGTGGTGTACCTCGTAAAATGGTGTCAGGTGGTAAATCAGAGTCCAGGGTGATATCAATACGTTCCTCACTAAAAACGCATTGGAAAATAAAACTAAAAGGAAGTAATTCAATCGTAATAACTTTACCTTGTAGTTTTGCTAATCGAAGCTGAGATTCTGGATCAAGCTTTAAATAAGCATTTAATGCATCTGATAAGGCTGATAAAACACGTGTTTTCATAATTAATATTTATACCCCTTATGCAAAGCTACTATGCCACCGTTTAAATTAAAATAATCAACATCATCAAATTGCGCTTGTTCTAACATGGTTTTTAATGTGTCTTGATTGGGGTGCATACGTATAGATTCAACTAAATATTGGTAACTTTCTCTATCATTTGTGATCATTTCACCCATCTTAGGAATGACGTGAAAAGAATAAAGATCGTAAAGTTTATTTAAAATCGGCTGGGTGGGATGAGAAAATTCTAAAATAAGTAATTTACCACCTGGTTTTAATACACGATACATAGATTGCAGCGCACGTTCTTTGCAGGTAACGTTACGTAATCCAAATGCAATGGTGATGCAATCAAAATAATTATCAGCGAAAGGAAGTTGCTCGGCATCAGCTAATACACATTGAATATTGCCTACAATACCAGAATCTACCACTCTGTCACGACCCACCTGAAGCATGGCTTCATTGATGTCAGACATGATAACACGCCCTTTGCTGCCGACTAAACGAGCCATGCTTTTAGCTAAATCACCTGTGCCTGAGGCAACGTCTAAGACTATTTGGCCTGGTTTTAAAACAGCTTCGTTAATAGTAAAACGCTTCCATAAGCGATGTAAGCCCATAGACATAAAGTCGTTCATTAAATCGTATTTAGGCGCCACTTTTCTAAAAACATCCGCCACTAACGTTGATTTAATAGAGGTTTCTACTTTTTGATAACCAAAGTGGGTAGTTTGTTCTTTTTTTTCAGCCATTGTATGAATCCCAGCCAAGTTTGTGGCTAGTATACGGGTGAGTGTAGCAGCTGTCATCCTTGCAGATGTTTAGTAATTCGATGACAGAAATCTGCTAGCCTTACTATAGATAGGGGAG
>BMAH01000159.1 GCA_014132615.1 Gammaproteobacteria bacterium | reverse complement strand
TTGTACGGCGGTACACTTTGATTCTAACAACTCACAATGAAATTTAAATTCTTTTAATGCTTTTGCCCTATCTAATAAATCTTTCTGATTAGCATTCACTGCGTCAATACAAATTAAACCTTGTCTATTTAATTCATTAAAAGTCTGTAATTTTTCATCTTCTGTTTTTAGTTTGGTAATATCACGAGTTGTTATCATTTCCCCTCCCCTTAGCATACACTTTTGATTATTTATAGAGCATATTTTAACACATTTATGCAGTATAAGTCTGTTTCTACACACAATTACCTTATGTAATAGAAAATAAGCCTTTGAAAAATAAAGAATACCTAATCTAGCCGATAATCGTTGAAAATTGGGTGTGTATGGTAAGCTTATATTAAGCTAGTTCGTGAGGAGCTTTTTATGTTCCCATTAGATTTTACCCAACCTGGCATTCAATTTATTATTGTCGCTTTTGCTTTAGGTGCCGTTTTAATTTTAATATTCGTGATGATTATTTCGTCTATAGGCCAGTTAGATATCAATTCTTCTTCTCATGATAATGCACAAAGTGGGGGAGGTGGTTTTGGCGGTGGTGGAAGGAGCCACGGTGGTGGTGTCTCACACAGCGGTAATTCTGGTGCCTCATTTCATGCTAATAGTTTCCACTCTCATGGTAACCATTCATCTAGTAAAACGAGTTCACCCCATCTCTCTGAGGAAAAACAAGAAAAGCATAATGAGATAATGGAAAAATCAAAAAAGATGAGCAAGGATTTACATTCACTAAACTCTAAAGCCAAGGAAAGCTTTAAAAATAAAAATATAGCGGAGTTAGAAGAAATTTCGAAAGAAATGGAACAAAAGCAGAATGTATTTAGCCAGACACAGAAAGAACTGGAAGCGTTAATGAACTTCTAACTATTTAATAAGTATAATAAGTTTAATTGCCGTTATAGCTGTTTAAGTTAAATGATTGTTGATTAGCAAAGGAGAATAAATCAGCGCTGTTTTTTGCTGACGCGTTAAAGATTTTATTAAATGCTCTGCTTTCATAGCTTCTTTTTTTTCAGTAAATACCCAGCTTTGTGCTAGGTAGATCGGTTTAAAGCTTCGCGTATATTTACATTTACCCTTACCACTTACGTGGTCTTTATAGCGCTTAATTAAATTATTAGTATAACCCGTGTAATAATTATTATTTTCACATACTAATATATATACCCAATAAATGGATTGATCTTCACACACGGTATATCCCTTTTTTGTGTGATTTCATTTCAAGATAGGATTTAACAGAAGCAGATTCAATAAAGCGGTTTTGCCAATTGGTTAAGTATTTATTTGCTAGATTAGCATTTTCAATGATAAGCACATTTTCTACGTTTTTCTTTTGGGCTGCCTGGGTAAAATTGAACGAACCTGTAATCAAAATCTTTTTATCAATGATCATCACTTTGTTATGTGCAATCGCAGGCTTATAGTCAACTAATACATCTATATTATTGTTTTGTAAAAACTGACTTGAAGAATACCGGTTATTTTTAACTTGGCTTTTATCTAGCAAGACAGTAACTTTTACCCCGCGCCGTTTAGCAGCGAGAATGGCTTTAGCAATATCTGCTGAAGTGAAGCTATATGCTTGGATGAATAAGCTTGTTTTAGCCTGATCAATAGTATTGGTAATTAATTGGGTACAAGATTGGCCAGGTGTAAAACATACTTCATAGCGAGTGTCTTTTTCAAAGAATGCTGCGAAAACAGTGGGAGAGTTGAAGGTATTAATTAAAAAAGCGCTTACCAGTAATAAACTTTTTTTCATGTTATCTCGCTTTACTAGTTATTATTGAGTATGCATTTATTATGCAATTTAATTTTTTGTTGTCTATTAAAATAAAATTGTATACAGTTACTGCCTGCATTAAATTTCTTTTCCCATCCCATTTCATCAAAAAACTAGTCTAATTTTATTATTTATTGATCAGGAGATCATTGTATGAGCAATCATTTTTTTGAAAATACGTCAGTACCATTTTTAATGGATTTATATCGTACACGTAAGAGTGCTGAGAAAAGGAAAGATACCAAAGCTTTAGTCAGTTTGAAGCAACACTTTCCTGAGCTGTTTAGTGAAGAGGTGGATATATTTTTCGAGCAATTTAAAAAAGCTGCCCAAGTACTTGATTTAGAACAGGGTACTCAATTCTCAGCTGCTTTTGAAAGTGAGGGAGAAGCTAAAGAATCAAACGTTCACTAAAATCGATTATACTTTTATATACAGCTTATTAGAAAGTTATTAACTGAAATTGTGGATAAATCTTATGTGTGGTGGTCGCAGCGTTGCCTGTAACCAATGCCGTGTTTGATGGGGAGATCGTCCTTTTAGATAAAGATAAAAGAACTAATTTTCAATTATTACAAAATTCAAGTAATTTTGTCGTACTCAAAGCATACCCATACTCTTTGAAAAAAATGTGGCTTAGCTGATGATAATCTGTAAAATTAGCATCCAAATTACATATAAATAGTTAAAAGGATGAGCAATTAATGATGCCGCATGATTTAAGCCTAAAGCAGTCGGAGCTAGGTAAAAAGACTGGGTATGACGCATATTATAATCCAAAGAAACTTTTTCCTATTCCTCGACAAAGCAAGCGAGATGAAATAGGGGTTCCAAGCAAGCCACCATTTTTTGGGTTCGATCTATGGAACCATTATGAAGTATCGTGGTTAAATGAAAAAGGCAAGCCGGTTGTTGCATTAGCCACAATCAGTTATGGCTGCGAATCACCTTGCATTATTGAATCAAAATCGATGAAGCTTTATTTCAACTCATTTAACAATACCCAATTCAAAGATGACGCTACAGTTCAAGCGATAGTAAAAAAAGACATTGAAGAGCGAGTGGGCAGTCCTACTTCTGTTAAGATTATTCCATTGCATCATCTTAATGATGATAAGCTTTTTGTTGGATTTAGTGGTGTTTGCTTGGATGAATTAGACATTGAATGTTCATCTTATTTGGTTGAACAATCTTTTCTGACATCAGGGAATGAAGTGGTAGAAGAAACTCTATACTCCAATCTTCTCAAATCTAATTGTTTGGTCACAAATCAGCCAGACTGGGGTAGTGTTCAAATATCCTATAAAGGAAAAAAAATAAATTGGGAAGGATTACTACGTTATCTTGTTTCTTTTAGAAACCATAATGAATTTCATGAGCAATGCATAGAGCGAATTTTTATGGACATTATGCGCCATTGTCAGCCAGAAGAACTCACTGTATACGGTCGATA
>BMAH01000158.1 GCA_014132615.1 Gammaproteobacteria bacterium | reverse complement strand
GGTAGATGTAGAACATGATGCAGGGTCGGTTGCGCAAGATAGTATTGCACCATCTGATACGCATTTGTATCAATATCATGACAGACCTGTTTTATTAAAGAATCAAATTATCTTACGCGGTTCTTCCATTATTTCTGCCACATCCGGTTTTGATGAGCAGGGCAGAGCGCAAGTTTCAGTACGCCTTGGTGGTACAGGTGATAGTTTATTCACTAAAACGACGGCAGAAAATATTGGCAAACCCATGGCAGTCGTATTTGTTGAAACTAAATCGACTCAGCAAAATGAAAATGGGAATGCTTCTATTCGCTACCAAACAGATAGACGCATTATCAGTATTGCAACGATTCAAGCTGCATTAGGAAACAGTTTCCAAATTACGGGATTAACTAGTCAAAATGAAGCAAGAACATTAGCTTTATTATTGCGCGCAGGTGCATTACCTGCTCCTGTAACTATTATCGAGGAACGTCAAGTTGGTCCGACTTTGGGGCAGCAAAATATCCGTATGGGTGTGATGTCTGTCATTGTAGGTATGAGCTTAGTCGTTATCTTCATGATTCTATACTACGGCTTAATGGGCTTGATCGCCGATATCGCTTTAGTCATGAATTTAGTGTTAATTGTTGCTCTACTCTCTTTGTTAGGTGCAACTCTTACGTTACCTGGTATTGCAGGTATAGTGTTAACCGTGGCAATGGCGGTCGATGCTAACGTATTAATTTTTGAACGTATACGCGAGGAATTGCGTAGAGGGGCCGGCGTGCAAGCAAGTATATACGCAGGTTATGAGCGCGCTTTTACTACCATTTTAGATGCCAATTTAACTACGTTAATCGTCATGATGATTTTATTTAGTTTGGGCTCGGGTGTAGTCAAAGGGTTAGCAATCACAGTCACCATTGGCTTACTGACTTCTATGTTTACGGCCATTACCGGTACGCGCGCGTTGGTGAATTTAATTTACGGCGGTAGACCAGTAAAACGCATTTCAATTGGGATATGATGCAATGGAATTTTTTAAACATAATACACAAATCGATTTTATGGCTCAGCGCAAAGGCGCAGCCATCATCTCTATCGTTTTATTTGCTTTATCCATACTCTCGCTCGCTATTTACGGTTTAAATTGGGGATTGGATTTTACAGGTGGAACTCAAATTCAATTGAGTTATCCGCATGAGGCGAATTTAAATGATATTCGCAATAGATTAGAAAAAGCAGGTTTTCCTGAAGCGGTTGTGATTAGCTATGGTACATCAAAAGATGTGTTAGTCAGCTTGGTGCCTAAAGATAAAAAACACATTCAGCAAGATGTGAAAGCGCAAGCAAATGTAGTGAATCAAGTGTTAGCTGCCTTACCTGATGCCAAAATGGAGCAAGTGAATTACATAGGTCCACAAGTTGGCGGTGAAATGGCAACTAAGGGATTAATCGCCATTATTATTTCTTTGTTAGGTACCATGGTATATATCGCTTTTCGTTTTGATTTGCGTTTTGCTATTGGTTCAACGGTTGCTTTAATTCATGATCCTGTGATTATTTTAGGTGTTTTTTCTTTCTTTCAAATTGAATTTAACCTCATTGCACTTGCTGCCATTCTGACAGTAATAGGTTATTCATTAAATGATACCATTGTTATCTTTGATAGAGTCCGTGAAGATTTCCGTAAATATCGCAAAGCAAGCGCCACTGAAATTTTAAATCAAGCTACCAACCAAACGTTATCAAGAACTATCATGACATCGTTCTTATCACTTATGGTTGTATTAGCGCTTTATTTCTTAGGCGGCAGCTTGTTGCATGGATTTTCTCTAGCATTAATCATCGGTATAGTCGTTGGTACTTACTCCTCAATCTACGTTGCAGGTACACTCGCTTTAGCATTAGGTGTGGATAGACAACACTTAGTCCCGCAAAATAAAAAAATAGACGAGCATCCTTAACTTGTCCTGAATTTCTTTCTGCTTTGCTCCCTCTCCCACCCACTGAAATTGATAAAGACTCAAACAGTAAGTGTGGGAGAGGGTTGGGGTGAGGGAAAACGCTTGATGTTAATTTATAAAAACATAAAAAAACTGAGATTTTCCCTCATCCTAACCTTCTCCCGCAACTGATAGCGGAGACCTTTTCGGACTCAGTGGGCGGGAGAAGGGATAAAAACCTAAAAGCATAGCAAAAACAAACCTTATTAATTCGCTTTTGTCCCCTCTCCCATCCATTAGATTTGCTAAAAAATAAGTCAAATATTGTAAAATGATTTATTTGACATCCATCCTAGACTCCCGAATAATTTCGTTTGCTATAACAATAATTACTAAAACGAGGAGTAAGACATGAAAATAGCAAAACGTTCCTTGGCCGTGCTTTCACTATTGACGTGCGCAAGTTTAGCACAGGCTGCTGTACCAGGTGGGTATGTTGGTATGGGTTTAGGTGCTAGCAGACAAGATACGCCTAATGAATACCTGGTGAGTGACACTGATGCCTATGGGGTGACCCAATCCCGTCAAAGAGGCGGTTTAGGTGGTCGTTTATTTGTTGGTTACAATTTCAACCGTTATTTTGGTTTGGAAGCAGGCTTAGCAAAATATGCTAATTCTAAGTATTCAGCTACCAATGGGTTTGATACCGTTAAACTCAAATACGAAACAGCAGCATTAGATTTGGTAGGTAAAGCTTACCTTCCATTAGCTGAAAGCGGCGTGAGTTTGTATGGTTTAGGCGGTGCTGCGGTTGTTCGTAGTAAAGCGACCGAGAGCGGCATAGTTTACGGTTACAACTACGAAGACTCAAAAACTAAAACACAAATCCGTCCTATTGCTGGTTTAGGTGCAAGCTATGACATACCTAATACCCAATTAACGACAGCGGTTGAATACAGTCACATCTTCGGTAAAACAAATGGTGATTTAGTGCCTAGTGCTGATTTAGTCACCTTCAATCTCGCCGTTAATTTTGGTTAATACCATTATCAATTAACTCCAATGCAGCGCATTCACAACCTGAATGCGCTAGCTTTTCCCCGCTAGATAAAATTCACATTGATTTCAGT
>BMAH01000157.1 GCA_014132615.1 Gammaproteobacteria bacterium | reverse complement strand
GAGAGAAAATGGACAAGACTTGGCTTTAGCAAAAGTTAAAAATAAAATAATTAATAAAATAAGAACATTAAATTACTTAATTAATGACCTTGATATTACCTCGGAACGAGCTGATTTAGAAAACACCGTTTCACAGTTAACGAAGAAGCTAGATTTAATAAAACAAGTAATGCCAGAAACGCAAAATACCATTTTTTTATATAGATTGGAGTATAAAGTAAGTCGATTTTTTAAAGCTGCTGCCTCAAATCAACCATCTCTTGCAGCGGAAACGATAGAGCATGAAGCAGCCATAGAGCAAGATACTTGGGTGCCAGTTGCAATGGAGGAAGAAGATAAATGTTTATACTCAATTCATCGCACCACATTTTAAATAGTTAACTATTGAGAACACTGCACAGGTGTTTCAATCACTGATTCATAACCTGTAATATCATCAGTAATCGTATTTACAAAACTAGCGCCAGAAATATTTGCATTGGTAAACGTGGCTTTAGTCAAATCTGCTTCGTTTAAATTAGCACAAATTAATTTAGCATCTTTAAAAATACTTAACTGTAGTGAAGCGTGCGATAGTTGAGCATAATTTAAATTCGCACCTGTTAAATCACTTTGTTCTATTTGCGCATTACTTAAATTGGCATGCTCTAAATTCGCAAGCATTAAATTTGCTTGGCTAAGTTTTGCATTAGATAAATCAGCATAACTTAAATCTGCACCGCCCAAGTTCATTTTGGATAAATTCACACCGGATAAATTGCTATGAGATAAGTTAGCTTGCATCAAATCCACTTTACCAGGAGTAAACGTATAATTACGCAAATCAGTATTAGATAAATCTAATGCTTTAGTTTGTGACTCTTTGAGTTGAGTTAATTTATCTAAATCTTTGGGATTTGCAGCATAAAGTAAACCTGGCAGCATGCTTAATATAAGTAGATGCTGCCACATGGTTTATTCTTTTGTATTAGAAGGGATACGATGAATTTGTGCACCTAATTGGGCTAATTTTTCTTCTATGCACTCATAGCCTCTATCGATGTGATAAATTCTATCAATGCTAGTTTCACCTTTAGCCGCAAGTCCTGCTAAAACTAAGCTAGCGGATGCGCGTAAATCAGTCGCCATTACTGGTGCACCGTGTAAATCATTGGTGCCTGTGCAAATTGCCGTATTACCTTTCAAAGCAATTTTTGCACCCATGCGCTGCAATTCTTGTGCATGCATGAAGCGATTTTCAAATATAGTTTCAGTAATCACACCTGTTCCTTCTGCAACTGCATTCACAGCCATCATTTGTGCTTGCATGTCAGTTGGGAAAGCAGGGTAGGGAGCAGTGCTGATATTTATCGCGTAAGGACGATTGCCTTTCATGTCTAATGAAATCCAGTCTGCACCCGTATCAATAACAGCGCCTGTTTCTTCTAATTTTAGTAAGACAGATTCCAATAAATCTGGACGGGTATTTTTTACTTTAATTTTACCGCGTGTTACTGTTGCTGCAGCAAGATAAGTACCCGTTTCAATTCTATCAGGTAAAACGTGATAGCGCCCGCCGCCTAATTTATCTACGCCATCAATCACAATGGTTGATGTTCCCGCGCCGCTTACTTTTGCGCCAAGTGTATTTAAAAAGTTAGCTAAATCTTCTACTTCAGGTTCGCGTGCTGCATTGTGAATAATGGTTTGGCCTTGTGCTAGTGCCGCTGCCATCATGATATTTTCTGTGCCAGTCACAGTCACTAAATCCATGACTATGGTCGCACCTTTTAATTTTTTAGCCGTGGCTTTTATATAACCATTTTCAATGCTGATATCAGCACCCATGGCTTGCAGGCCTTTTAAATGCTGATCTACAGGACGGGTGCCAATAGCACAGCCGCCTGGTAAAGAAACTTCTGCTTGCCCAAAACGGGAAAGTAAAGGACCCAAGACAAGTACTGATGCCCGCATAGTACGCACTAATTCGTAAGGGGCATTAAAAGATTCTAAACGGCTAGCATCGACTTCAATATTAGAACGTTCATCTAATGTAATACGCACACCCATACGGCCCAATAGACTGACTATGGTTGTTACGTCTTGTAGGTGGGGGATATTGCTAATTTGAATAGGCGCGCTGCTCAATAATGAGGCTGCTAGAATTGGAAGGGCAGCATTTTTTGCTCCCGAAATACGAATTTCACCATTTAATGGTGTATTGCCTTTAATGATCAATTTTTCCATGGCGTTAAATTTCCCCTTCAACCTGATTAAGTTGCCATTGTTGCCATTCATCCGGTGTAAAAGTTTGGATAGAGAGAGCGTGTAAACTGCCGTCTAATAGCTCGGGTTTAACCGTTTCTAAGACTAATTGTTGCTTTTGTATCCTAGACTTATTGGCAAATTGCGGGC
>BMAH01000156.1 GCA_014132615.1 Gammaproteobacteria bacterium | reverse complement strand
TATTCCACCTGTACTTGATAACAATTTAGTTGATCAATATGTAAAAGTAGATGATAAAGATTCTTTTCTCACAGCTAGACGATTAATTCGCGAAGAAGGCTTATTAGTAGGCGGCTCATCAGGCACTGCTGTTTTTGCTGCATTACAAGCTGCTAAACAGTTAAAAGCGGGTGACAAATGTCTCGTTATATTACCAGATAGCATTCGCAATTATTTATCAAAATTTGTTGATGATCAATGGATGTTAGAAAATGGTTTTTTAGAAAAAAAAGCTGAGGCAAATTTTCATGGCTAATAAAAAAGAAGATCTAGCAACACGTGTGATTCATGCAGGCCAAGCACCTGATCCAACTACAGGTGCTATTATGACACCGATTTTTGCAACCTCTACTTACGTGCAAGAAAGTCCTGGTGTACATAAAGGTTATGAATATTCACGTACTAAAAATCCTACTCGATTTGCTTATGAAGAATGTGTTGCTAATTTAGAATCAGGAACACGTGGTTTTGCTTTTGCATCCGGCATGGCAGCGATTGCAACGGTCGTTGAACTGTTAAGTCCAGGTGATCACGTCTTAATTTGTGATGATGTCTACGGCGGCACTTATCGTTTATTTGACAAAGTACGTTCTCGCTCGCAAGGCCTTGATGTTTCTTTTGTCGATATGACAGATGCAAAAGCTGTAGAAAAAGCAATAAAACCTAATACACGCATGTTGTGGGTTGAAACACCGACCAACCCTATGCTTAAGTTAAATGATTTAACTATGTTAAGTGAATTAGCAAAAAAGCATAATCTCATCGCAGTAGCAGACAATACATTTGCAACACCTATCATTCAAAGACCATTAGAATTAGGATTTGATATTGTCGTTCATTCTGCGACTAAATATTTAAACGGCCATTCAGATATTATTGGCGGCATTGTCATCGTCGGTGGACGAAGTGATTTAGTAGAACAAATTGCTTTCTTACAAAATTCTGTCGGTGCTATTGCAAGCCCGTTTGATAGCTTTTTAGCATTGAGAGGATTAAAAACATTAGTTGTGCGCATGGAAAGACATTGTGAAAATGCAATGGAATTAGCTAATTGGCTCAATACGCATCCTAACATTGCTAAAGTTATTTATCCCGGTTTACCTACTCACCCTGAACACGCACTGGCTAAAAAACAAATGCGTTATTTTGGTGGCATGATTTCAGCAGAAGTAAAAGGAAATTTAGAAGACACAGTAGCAATGCTAAAACGCTGTAAGATATTTTCTTTAGCTGAAAGTTTAGGCGGAGTAGAGAGTTTAATTGAACACCCGGCTATCATGACACATGCTAGCTTGCCTAAAAATCAGCGAGAAGCATTAGGTATCAAAGATAATTTCATTCGATTATCAGTCGGCATTGAAGCAATAGACGATTTAAAAAATGACTTGTCATACGCACTAGCAGCAATAAAAAACTAATTGCTTCCACATCAAAACGTTAATTATCTTTCAACTGATATTAACGTTTTTATTTTCTTTGCAT
>BMAH01000155.1 GCA_014132615.1 Gammaproteobacteria bacterium | reverse complement strand
ATATTCTTATAGATGACAAGCGCTGTGCACACATTTTAACTATGCAACATGAAAGTTGCTGGGCCGTCATTGCATAAATTGATTTGCATATGAGCGCCAAACTTTCCAACTCCTACATGAGAATACAGTTGTTTAGCTAAAGTAACGATTTCATCAAATAAAATATTTCCTTCTTTAGGCGGCATACCTCGCGAAAAACCAGGCCTCAATCCACTTTGTGTATCTGCCACTAAAGTAAATTGTGGTACCAATAAAAGCCCACCTTGCACGTCTTTTAAACTTAAATTCATACGCCCGTGTTCATCTGGAAAAATTCTATAATTGAGCGTGCGCTGTAATAATTTTTGAGCTATCGCTAAATCATCTTGTTTTTCTATCCCAACAAACACCAACAACCCTTTTGCAATATCTGCAACAGACTGGCTATCAATAACAACACTGGCTTCAGTAACTAGCTGTAATAGAAATAGCATGTCGTTTTCTCATCACGTTAAATAGTTTAGACTTTAGCAGGCCAATATAATCAAGGATTCAGATTATGCATACAACAAGGGATATCGTGGTTGTACCCCCTCTGCCAGATCATAAAAAAACATACATTATAGGCGATGTTCATGGTAGTGAAAAATGCTTAAAGAAAATAGTAAACGATTTGCTTAAAGACGATAATCGTTTGTTTATTGTCGGTGATTTAACAGATAGAGGTGAAAATAGTAGGGGAGTAATTGACTTAATCCTGCATCCAGATTTTAAAGATAAAATATTTGTGACTAGAGGGAATCATGAGGATATGGCTTTAAAACATATCGAGGAACTTGAAAAACAGATACAAGAAATTTATGCATGCCGAGAAATAAATACGCATAGAAAGCTAGATAATGTATTAGATGCTCTATCTATTACCCTGCCAGTTTTACACCATTTGCAAAATGGTGGTGAATGGTTGCAACAATTATTTATGGAGGAGTGTGGCTATTCTATTAGCTATCAAGAATTTAGCATGCCAGGGGATGATAGTGTTTCCCTATTTAGAGAAAATAAAGTTCCTAGTGAAAGCCTTAGTAAGCATAGAAAAATTAGAGTAGAAGGGGATAATGTTATTTATGCTGCTGATAGTAAAATAAAACAAATTAAAGAATTTTTTTCTGCTCTTCCTTATATTATTCATGTCCCTGCCTCAGCATCTAAGTGTGCTTTTAATATTGTGCATGCGGATTTACCTTTTAATGAAGATGAATTGC
>BMAH01000154.1 GCA_014132615.1 Gammaproteobacteria bacterium | reverse complement strand
AGATAAAGATTGGCAAATTCTCAAGTAAATTGATGCTTATTGATACAAATCGCTAACTGTAAGCTTTTATTACAGCTTCATTTTTGTAACATCCCATTAGGATAAGATTATTGAAAATAAAATTTTATTCTTAAACCTAGTCACGTTAAAAATTTCAAGGCTATTGGATTAAAGTCGAAGAATCTATGGAATGCAGAGACTAAATAGGTCCTAAGGTACGGAAGCTGGGGAAGTTCCGCAGGCCTTCTTACCCAGTTTCCGTACCTTAGGGCCTACTTCGTGGTGGTTTCGCAATAACAATATTTAAAAATTTCCTATCAATTATATCGTATACCTTGTTAGTATCGTATGCTGTATCTGTCGTCACTTGTTTTATTTTATTAGCATAGGTTGAATAATCTAATTCACAACTGATGCACCGTGTATTTTTCGATTAGTTAATTTAACCGTCTGAATAATATTATATTGATCAACACTTACATGCAGTTTACGCCAATTACGTTTTTCGCTGATTTCTCCGTATTTTTCACACACCCATTCATGTTGTCCGTAACATTTGAGTCGTGGTGAATCAATCGCAATCATTTTAATATTACATCCATTTCTATGTGCTAATCGATACACTGGTTGTTTTACTCCTTTGCTTTTAAACGTTCATCCTAACAAATACCATTCGAGGAATTATTAAACAATCCTAACCCTTTATTGCGAACGCCAATTCATCAAGTAAATTAGGCCATATCGTAGTTTCAAAAAATTTGATTGCCTGTTCTTTTTGAATAATGACTTTTGAAACCATGTATGAAGTGCTCATCTTCAAAGCGTTCGGAACTAAACTTTCTTTATCGCTATCTGGTAGCTGATTAAACCATTCAAGGAATTTGGGTTCTTTAAATTGTTTCTCTAAAATGTTTTTAATCTGAGCTGCTTTCTCTACCTTTAATTTTTCTTCAGGAGAGATGTAGTTGGGTTCAATCCAAGGTGTACCTTGGCTTAAGCTACTTACTAATATAGCCGCAGGTGACTTCATGTTTTTATATCTTTCCGCATTATTCATTAAGCCAAACGCAAAATGGTTAATTGAGTCTTGAACAAGGTCGGGTGTAATTAATTGGGAGCCCTTATTAAAAATATTTCTAATTTCAGCGAATCCAAAACCTATCTGACGTAGTGGTTCTGTGTTAATAATTTTCCACTCGTGGGGTAAATCAGTAGTAGTAGTTTTTATATTTAAACTACTACTACTAGGACTAGATGTCTCTACATTTGTCCTTAGTTTTGTCTCTAGTTTGTCTTGTTGAACCAATGAAGCAGCGCGATAATTTTCTTTATATATAATTTCGTTATAGACTTGATCAGCTAATTCATAGCGTGTCCAACCTCCTCTACCGTTTTTAAATCCAGCGCGAATAAGGACACGTTTTTTCTCTAGTCTTTGTATGCTCTTTTTAACTGTAGCAAAATTTCCGCCGCAGTTAGCTAATATATATTCCATCGTTAAGGGCGGGGTTATTTTAGAACGATTTAATTTGCATTCTTCGTGGATGAATAAAACGATTTTTCGCTGAATACCCACTAAAGCTGAGAAAGGAGTTAGTGAGTATTGATCGTCATATAAATTCCCTTTTATAGAAGTAATTTTTTGAACAGAAAATGTCTCTGGTTTGTCCTCGATAATGTCTCTAGTTTCGTCTTCAGTTTTAAATTTTTCTTTGCTTGATGTCTTTGAATTGTCTTCAGTTTGTTCCTGATTTGTCTCTGAAATAATCTCATCTGAAACAGGTTTTGACTCTAGTTTGTCTCCAGTTTGTCTCTGGTTTGGTTCTTGTATTTCTATTTCAGGGGTTAAATTTTCAGTTGGCTGCTTTTCTTCTTCAAAACTATAGGGTCGCTCCTCAATAGCAATGCTAGGAGGTTTTCTTTTGGTAGTTATCTTCTTACTTTTCTCTTTCGTTTTTTGAAGAATAGCACTCAAATCCATAGTGTCATCATCCTGAATTATGCATTAGCAGCCTTAATGGTGTTTTCCTTCCAAGCGTTCAAACCGAGAATTTCTCGTGTGAACTGATCTATATCCTCTCGAATAGTTGATTTTTTAGGTAAATCAAAAATTGATTTGGAGTCGAAAATAGCATTTTTTAGTGCTGTATCGGTTCTGATTACAACAGGCAGAATGTTATTAATACGATCTTCATTCTTGGCTAGCTCGTGCATATAAAATGCTCCTAACCTCTCGCGGGCGTCGTATCGATTCCATAGAATCTGGAAATCAAAGTTTAATTTGAAGTCTTTCTTAATCTTTGTCAGCTCAGCCAGGGTAAACTCCAAGCCATCCATCGCGTAGGGGTCTGGATTAATTGGAATGACGATTAAATCAGACGCGCATGTTGCGGCGGTATTGATTTTATTAATGGCTGGTGGGCAATCAATGATGATGAGGTCATAATTGTTTCTGATAGGTGCTAAACAATCCTTCATCATATCTTTTAAATTTACTGCGCTTGAGGTCAATTCGACATCTAACCTTGAATTATTCAAGTTGGATGGTATTAAATGAAGATTTTCTGTAACTTTCTTAATCGACTCCTCGATTCTTGTTCTATCTCTAATAATATCTAACCATACAAGGCAATTTCTTGCTTCAACATCAAGAGATTTGGTTAAATTTCCCTGTTGGTCTAGATCGATTGCTAGGACTCTAACTCCGTAGTGGCTGGCTCTGATAGCTAGTGAAAACGATAACGATGTCTTTCCTACCCCACCCTTCACAATTTGAAATGAAACGTTTTTCTTTGGGTATTGAAACCCGCGTTCTTCTAGAAGTTGTCTTACGCTTAATGGTGGAATTAATTTCCGTTTAGAGTTTGTTTGGATAGCTTGTATATTATGACTCTTCAAAATGCGATATACGCCTTGAACTGTCATGCCACCTAAGCAGTCACCAATTTCATTTGGTGTTAGTGCGTGTCGTTCAGTTCGTTGATTTTCCATATTAGCTGTCCTTAGTTTCAAATTTATTTATTAAATTCATTATTCTTGAAACTAGACAATATGTCAACAATATCGTCATCAAGCAAAAACAACAGACACTTCTATTTTCTTTTAACAAATTACTTTAAGTTGAATATGACGGTTTGTTATTATTCGGTCGTTACTTCACTGTTATTGTTATTTTACCGATAGTAATTTTTTGCGTCCCATAGTTCACATTATTCTAAGTAGAGACAAAGCAGAGACAAAGTGAAGTCAAGTTAACTACGCATAATTTGTGCAAGGCCTAATAATATACTGAGGATAAAGTGAGGACAAACATAAGACAAAGTAAAGACGACATTAGATAATTTCAGTTAAATAAACTAGAGACATTCTGGATACAAACTACAGACAAACGAGAGACAAACCGAGGTCTTATTTCAGCCTTACAGATTTATTGCAACACCTTCTTTGATTAATTCGCTGGAGACAAACTACGGACAAACTAGAGACATTAATTATTTCAAGCCATTTTCTGGCGTATAATCCAGAGACAAACTGAAGACAAAGTAGAGACATGTTAGTCATTAAACAAGTAACAAAGCGGATAACGATTATCTAGAGACAAAGTGAGGACAAAGTAGGTGCAAAGTAGAGACGTTCGTTTGAAGTTGTTTTACTTGCATTAGGAGAGTTTGCATAGCAAAATTTGATTCTAATCTGGTTAGCTGAGTTCCACATGGAACACGAATCATTAAAAACTGACCAAGTATCAAAATAATCACGCAAGCTTGTGCCATCATCTATTCAATATTTTTCCATTTACCTTAAAAACTTAAGAAGGAAAATTTATGACTAAGCCATTTATGGATTTGCCGTTTACGTTCGCAATGGATTTATATCCCATGAAATGTACGGCTGAATGTAGGTGATATGCAGCTGCATTACAAAGTTTAGAGAAATCATACCCAGAACTATTTACTGACGAGTTTCAGGAATTTATTGATTCAGTAAAAATTACTATGGTCTAATTCGATGAAAAGCATGATAAAGATTTCTCGTCTCATTTATTTCCAAATATCAATAT
>BMAH01000153.1 GCA_014132615.1 Gammaproteobacteria bacterium | reverse complement strand
TTAACACTCAGCTTAAAAAGTTTCACCTTCATAAAGGGTGGCGAATTTTGGGCGCTTAATTTAGACACGCTCATTGTTTCTATCTTCCTAGGCATAGTCATTTTTGGCGGCCTACGTTATGTCGCCGTTAACATGAAAGAAAAACCAGGCAAATTACAAAATGTTGTTGAAATGATTTTTGGATTTGTAGATGGCGCCGTAAAAGACATCTTTCATCATAAAACCACGTTTATTCCAGCGATTGCACTCACCATATTTCTATGGGTTTTCTTCATGAATGCCATGGATATGCTGCCTGTTGATTTACTACCTAAGATTGCAGGCTATTTTGGTGCCCCTCACTTTAAAGCCGTCCCAAGTGCTGATCCAAACACCACTTTTGCTATGTCTTTAACCGTGTTTGCATTGATTTTATTCTTCAATATTCGCTCTAAAAAAGGCCATTTGTTAAAAGAAGTATTAACTTTCCCTTTTGGTCCTTATCTTTTTCCTTTTAATTTTATTTTCCGCATCATTGAAGAATGCGTAAAACCTTTATCTCTCGCCTTGCGGTTATTCGGTAATATGTTTGCAGGCGAACTAATCTTTATTTTAATTGCCATCATGCCATGGTGGGTACAATGGCCCCCAGGCGCACTTTGGGCAATATTTCATATTCTTGTTATCACGCTACAAGCTTTCTTATTCATGATGTTAACCATCATTTATTTGAGCATGGCACAAGAATCACATTAGTTTAGTTATTTTTACTTTTTGAGGAGGCCATATGGAAGCAGTAAGTTTTATAGGTCAAATACAAGGTTTTAGCGTATTAGCAGCAGGTTTATTAATCAGCTTAGCGGCATTAGGCGCAGGCGTTGGCTTCGGTTTGTTAGGCGGTAAATTCTTAGAAGGTGTAGCTAGACAGCCAGAATTAGGTCCTATGCTCATGGTTAGAATGTTTATCGTTGCAGGTCTTGTTGACGCATTAGCAGTTATCTCAGTGGTAATGGGTTTATTATTGTTTTTTGCTGAAAACCCCTTCTTAGCCGCTGCGTTACGTGTAGCTACTACCACCACAACCGGTGCTTAACGGCGAGGAAAACCAATGGAAATTAATGCCACTATAATTGGGCAATTTATCACTTTCGGATTCTTGGTATGGTTTACCATGAAATATGTATGGCCGCCTATTACACAGGCCATGCATGATAGAGAAAAGAAAATTGCATCTGGCTTAGAAGCAGCCGAACGCAGCAAGCAAGAGCTTGAAATGGCTGAACATAAGGCGTTTTCCATTATCCGTGAAGCCAAGCTGCAAGCATCACAAATCATTGAACAAGCTAATCTTCATTCTGCCAAACTCATAGAAGAAGCCAAGGCTCAAGGTAAGCAAGAAAATCAGCGTATTGTTGATTTAGCTCAAGCTGAAATTGATAGAGAAATTGCACAAGCAAAAGCCGCGCTAAAATCTCAAGTAGCAACGCTTGCTATTGCCGGTGCAGAAAAAATCATTCAGCGCAACCTTGATTCTGCTGCTCATCATGACTTGTTAAATGAATTAGCTGCCAATATATAAGCTGGATGTTTGACTATGGCCAATTTTGCTAGCATTGCAAGACCTTACGCTCTCGCTGCGTTTGAAACAGCACGAGAAAAACAGCAATTAGCTGAATGGAAAGCATTTCTTGAAGCTGCAGCGCAGATTGCAAATGATGCAACTGTGATTAAGTTGTTGGGCAATCCTGATATGTCTACGCAAAAGCAATATGAATTATTTCATTCTGTGCTTGCGTCTTTATTAGATACGGAACGTAACAACTTCATCCTACTACTTGCACAAAAAAAACGTTTGGCTGCTTTGCCAGAAATAAAAGATTTGTTTAACACCTATTATGCTTATTTAGAAAAAGTCAGCACAGTTCGGGTAGTTACTGCTGTTGATGTGGAAGATACCTTCCGCCGTAAATTAGCTGATGCGTTAGAAAAACGAATGAAGCGTGAAGTCAAATTAGATTATGAAACCAATCCTGCCATCATTGGCGGTGCAATTATTCATATAGGCGACAGAGTAATTGATGGCTCTATTCGCGGGAAGTTGACTCGTTTACTTGAATATTCTTTAAGGTAATTATTATGGCAGTAAAACAATTAAGTCCGACCGAAATCAGTGAACTGATTAAACAGCGTATAGAACATTTTGATCTAAAACCTGAAGTCCGCACCGAAGGGCGCGTTGTAAGCGTGGGTGACGGCGTTGTTGAAGTCTACGGTTTAGCCGATGTGATGTACGGCGAAATGGTAGAATTCCCTGGTAAAATTTACGGTGTAGCACTCAATCTTGGCCGTGATTCCGTTGGTGTCGTTATTCTTGGACGCGCTGATGATTTATCCGAAGGTCAAACTGCAAAGTGTACAGGCCGAATTTTAGAAGTACCTGTTGGCGAAGCCCTACTAGGTCGTGTTGTTGATGCATTAGGTAATCCTATTGACGGCAAAGGCCCCATTGATACCAAAGAAACATCACCTATTGAAAAAGTAGCACCAGGCGTTATTGCAAGAGAACCAGTTTCTCAACCTATGCAAACTGGTTTAAAAGCTATTGACTCTATGGTTCCAGTAGGTAGAGGACAACGTGAATTAATCATCGGCGACAGACAAACAGGTAAAACAGCGATTGCCGTTGATGCCATCATTAACCAACGTCACACCGGCGTAAAATGTATTTACGTTGCGATTGGCCAAAAAGCGTCTTCTATCGCTGCCGTTGTACGTAAGCTTGAAGAACATGATGCGCTTAAACATACCATCGTTGTTGCAGCAACTGCTTCAGATCCTGCTGCTATGCAATATATTGCAGCCTACTCAGGCTGTACTATGGGTGAATATTTCCGTGACAAAGGTGAAGATGCCTTAATTGTATACGATGATTTAACCAAACAAGCTTGGGCATACAGACAAATCTCCTTATTGTTACGTCGTCCGCCTGGTCGTGAAGCTTATCCTGGTGATATTTTCTATTTACATTCTCGTTTATTGGAACGTGCTGCACGTGTCAATGCTGAATACATTGAGCAAATCACAGACGGCAAAATTAAAGGAAAAACAGGATCGTTAACTGCGCTTCCTATTATTGAAACACAAGCTGGTGACGTATCTGCTTTCGTTCCAACTAACGTTATTTCTATCACCGACGGTCAAATCTTCTTGGAAACTGACTTATTTAATTCAGGCATACGTCCTGCAATTAACGCAGGTCTCTCTGTATCACGTGTAGGTGGTGCAGCACAAACCAAGATCATGAAAAAATTGGCAGGTGGTATTCGTATCGGTCAAGCACAATATCGTGAACTTGCAGCGTTTTCTCAATTCATGTCTGACTTAGATGAAGCAACACGTAAGCAGTTAGAACGTGGACAACGCATCACTGAAGTCATGAAGCAAAAACAATATCAACCCTTATCTGTTGGTGAAATGGGTGTGATTTTATTTGCAGTAGATAAAGGCTATTTAGACGATGTGCCAGTCAATCGCATATCTATGTTTGAACAAGAATTAAATAGTTACTTACATGCAAATCACGCTGATTTCGTTGAGCATTTGACTAAAACTGGCGATTACAATGATGAAATCGTGGAAAAACTTCGCACGATTATTGAATCATTTAAAGCTAATCAGTCTTGGGACTAATTAATCATGCCAAATGCTAAAGAGATTCGCGTAAAAATTCAGAGTATTAAGAATACGCAAAAAATTACTAAAGCGATGGAAATGGTCGCAACTAGTAAAATGCGTAAAGCTCAGGAAAGGATGCAACGCGCTATCCCTTACGCAAAAAAAATTCTTGATGTTATTAGCCATGTTGCGCAAGGGCATGCTGAATATCAACACCCTTATATGGAAAAGCGTGAAGTAAAACGCGCAGGCTATATTGTGGTAACCACCGATAGAGGTTTATGCGGTGGCTTAAACAGTAATTTGTTAAAAGCCGTTATTAAATCCATTCAAGCGCAATTGAGTAAGGGAATAGAAGTTGAATTATGCCTAATTGGTGGCAAAGGGATGGCCTTTTTTAGACGGGTAGGAGGCAACATTGTTGCTCATACTCAAAACCTAGGCGACAGTCCTAATGTGACTGATTTAATTGGTGTAGTGAGAGTCATGCTAGATGCTTATTTAGAAAAACGTATAGATTCACTCTATGTTTGTTCTAATGAATTTATTAGCACCATGCGCCAAGAACCTAGCATTCAACAAGTATTGCCGCTTCAAGCCTCCAGTGATACTGAGTTACAACATCATTGGGATTATATCTACGAACCAGATAATGCACCTGAGTTATTAGATAGATTATTGACAAGATACATTGAGTCACAAGTTTATCGTGCTGTCATTGAAAACATTGCCAGTGAACAAGCAGCGCGTATGCTTGCTATGCGTAATGCAACTGATAATGCAGCGGACTTAATCTCCAACTTGCAATTAGTTTATAACAAAGCTAGGCAGGCGGCGATTACCCGTGAATTATCCGAAATCGTAGCAGGCGCGGCAGCAACATAATATTTTTAGAAACGGTTTATAAGTAACACTATCAGCGGTTTAGTGAGGTAAATAGATGAATAATAATGTACAAGGTAAGATTATTGAAATTATCGGTGCGGTCGTTGACGTTGAATTTCCTCACCAACATGTTCCTCGCATTTACGATGCGTTAGTTGTCGAAGAAAAGAATCTCGTTCTTGAAGTACAACAACAATTAGGTGATGGCATAGTCCGTACCATTGCTATGGGAACCACTGATGGTTTACGCCGCGGTTTAATGGTTAGAAATACGGGTAAGCCTATTATGGTGCCCGTCGGTAAAGACACCTTAGGCCGTATCATGAATGTATTAGGTGAGCCTATCGATCAAAAAGGTCCTATTGATGCACCTACTCGCCCTATTCATGCAAAAGCCCCTCACTTTGATGAGCTAGCACCTTCTCAAGAATTACTTGAAACTGGTATTAAAGTTATAGACTTAATTTGTCCCTTCGCTAAAGGGGGTAAAGTGGGTTTATTCGGCGGTGCAGGTGTAGGTAAAACCGTTAACATGATGGAATTGATCAACAACATTGCTAAAGAACACTCCGGCTTATCAGTATTCACTGGCGTGGGTGAGCGTACACGTGAAGGTAATGACTTCTATAGAGAAATGGAAGAATCAAATGTATTAGATAAAGTATCCCTAGTCTACGGTCAGATGAATGAACCACCAGGCAACCGTTTACGTGTTGCATTAACCGGTTTAACCATTGCTGAGAGCTTCCGTGACGAAGGTAAAGACGTCTTATTATTCGTCGATAACATTTTCCGTTACACCTTATCCGGTGTAGAAGTATCTGCATTATTAGGTCGTATTCCTTCTGCGGTTGGTTATCAACCTACCTTGGCTGAAGAAATGGGTGTATTACAAGAACGTATTACCTCAACAAAAACCGGTTCTATTACCTCGGTACAAGCGGTCTATGTTCCTGCGGATGACTTAACTGACCCATCTCCAGCAACGACCTTTGCTCACTTAGACGCAACCGTCGTATTATCAAGACAAATTGCAGAGTTAGGTATTTATCCTGCGATTGATCCGCTAGATTCTACTAGCCGTCAATTAGATCCTTTGATCGTCGGTCAAGAACATTACGATGTATCACGCGGTGTACAAACCACGTTACAACGTTATAAAGAATTAAAAGATATTATTGCTATTTTAGGTATGGATGAATTATCTGAAGAAGATAAATTAATCGTTGGCCGCGCACGTCGTATTCAACGTTTCTTATCTCAGCCCTTCTTTGTAGCAGAAATTTTTACGGGTACCCCAGGTCGTTATGTGTCACTTAAAGAAACCATTAGAGGCTTTAAAGGCATATTAAGTGGTGAATACGATCACTTACCAGAACAAGCGTTCTACATGGTCGGTACTATTGATGAAGCTGTGGAAAAGGCTAAAACGCTATGACCGCTGCAACACTACGATTAGACATTGTTAGTGCTGAAAAACAAATTTTCTCCGGTGAAGTAAAATTGCTATTTGTCACCGGAGAAATGGGTGAGTTAGGTATTGCACCTGGTCACTCTCAGCTGCTGACAACTTTAAAACCCGGATATGTAAAAGCAACATTACCTGATGATAGAGAAGAAATTTTTTACATCTCAGGTGGAATGTTAGAAGTACAACCTTATATTGCCTCTGTGTTAGCAGATACGGCTATGCGTGCTGATGATATTGATGAAGCTGCAGCTATTGCAGCTAAAGAACAAGCGGAAAAAATGCTAAATGATAAATCCGCTAAAATCGATTTTGCTAAAGCAACTATTGAATTAGCTGAAGCCATTGCACAAATTCGCGCTATACAGCATTTAAGGAAAAAGCTTAAGTAAATTTGTCGTGCCAGTGAAAGCTGGCATGCCATTTGAGGAGGCTACAAAATGATGACAAAAGGAGTTGGTGCCATGCAAATCGTAGATGAAAAAAAATCTAGTCGCTCCGCTTATCCTCATACTCATTACACCGTTGCTGATAGTCTTATGCGTTATGCCGAACGTTTAGGCTACGGTGATGTACACATGAAAGTCGATGCAAAGACTGGTTTAAAAGCCATAGTCGCTATTAATAATTTAAACCGCGGACCTGCTATTGGCGGCTGTCGAATGGTTCATTACAGCACCATTGATAAGGCAGTAGAAGACGCTTTACGTTTAGGTTATATGATGAGCTACAAAGCAGCCATTAATAACCTTCCTCACGGCGGTGCAAAAGCTGTCATTATCAAACCAAAAGAAATTAAAGATAAAGATGCTTTCTTTGAAAAATTTGGTGAATTTGTTAATGAATTAGGCGGCAGATATATTACAGCCGTTGATAGCGGTACCAGCCCATTAGAAATGGATATTATTGCAAGACGTACACCTTATGTAACTTGCACCAGCAAATCAGGTGCTGATAGCGATCCCTCCCCACTCACCGCCTTAGGCGTAAGACGCGGTATTGAAGCCGGTGTTAAATTCAAATTAGGCTATGATTCATTAGAAGGTATACACGTTGCCATTCAAGGAGCAGGCCATGTTGGTTATTGCTTAGCACAGGATTTAAAAGCACGCGGTGCTCGCCTTACCATCGCAGATGTAAACCTAAAAGCGTTGCAACGCTGCATAGATGAATTAGGCGCGAATGTTTGCCATCCTGATGAAATTTACGATATAGAAGCAGATGTATTTGCACCTTGTGCCTTAGGTTCCGTCCTTAACATGCACACCATTAAACGCTTAAAAGTGCAAGTGGTGGCAGGTGCTGCTAACAATCAATTAGCTCATCATCATTACGGCCAGTTGTTACATGAAAAAGGCATTTTATACGCCCCTGACTTTTTAATTAATGCAGGCGGCTTAATTCACGTTGCTGTCATCTACGATCACGGCAATATGGAAAAATCCTTAGAACAAATCAACAATATTTACCACACCGTTTACGATATTTACGAACGCGCTAAACAAGAAAACTGTGCGACTAATACCATAGCAGAACGGATTGCTAGAGATAGGTTGAAGTAAGGTAAAATTGAAACGTGATGAGAGCAACCTTTTCATCCAGAGTGAAATGGCTGTCCTAAGATTAAATACTTGTCATCCTAAGCACTTAGAACTTGTCATCCTGAGCGTAGCGAAGGATCTGTTTCACTTCAACAATAGAAAACAGATCCTTCGCTACGCTCAGGATGACAAGACTCTTGGATAAGCTCGTATCTTTAAAACTGAAAGGAAAAGACATGGAGTGCCGAAAACCACCAGAGGAAAACAATCTATTTGCTAATGAATTATGGATAAACATTTTTTCTTTTCTTTCCATAAGAGAACTAGCTTTAGTAAGTAGAGTTTGTTGGCAATTGAATCAACTAGCTAATGATGACTTACTTTGGTTAAATAAATTCCCTCAAGTGACACACGAGCTCGTTAAACAAACTCAACAACCAGCTAAATCGTTAGTGAAATCCTATACAGCCCATCAATCTAGTTATGGGAAATTTTTTAATTTACCTGGTAACAATTATTTCCGCGCTTTAATGGATAAACCTACTTTCAAAGCTGAAATGGATAAGCAAATTGAAATTGCAAAGCCACGTGGCGGTATGAGAAAAGATTACATAGGTATCATGATAGGTGAGTTAGAAGCAGATAAAAACTCCCTTGTTAAACAAGCCTATAGCGAGTCTGGATTAAGTATGGCAGGCACTTATTGTTTGTTTACTTTTGATGCTAATAATCGATTACGAAGAATGGAATTACTTTCTGCCTCTACTTGTGTGTTTATATTTAATGATAGTACGCAAGGTGTGATTAAACAAATGGATACGATACGAAAGTTTGTTAATACGCTACCTATGATATTTCTTGTTAGTAACAACAAAGAGATTGCTTCAACTATTTCTAGATCAAATTATCCCATTACTGAAGTTATTACTTTGCACGAATTTCACAATGAGGGTTTTTGGATCATGTTTGCAGAAAAACTAAGACAGCTCACCAATACGCCTCGCGATGATTATGAAGATATGGCGCCATCAAGACCACTTTTAAATACAAAATGTAACATGATGTAAGTTGTACGCTTATGAGATTTTAGTGAGAGTAATTGTAAATACTTATGTAGAGAATATTAATTATGGATGCTCGAACTTCTAAACAGTTAGTACTTTGCGATGAGCTTAGGCTAAAAATTTTTTCGCATTTATCCCTTGAAGATTTAATGGCCGCTTCTTTAGTTTGTCGTGAATTTAATGCATTAGCATACGATGATTCATTGATAATAAATCAATTTCCTATTATCACTAGAGATTTGCTAAATAGGCGAGAAACCTCTGTAAAAAATTTATTTTCTGAAATAAAAAAACATCATAGAAAATGGGGGGCG